>NZ_JACMOO010000278.1 GCF_014377975.1 Ferruginibacter sp. | reverse complement strand
GGGCGAATTTGCTTTGGTAAAATTAAAAGGCAAACAGGAAAATGCCTGGCTGCTGCTGAAGCACAATGATAAGTATGCGGTAGATGAATACAATAGTGAAAAGGAAACACAGGCATCTTCACCCATCAATAAATGGTTAGCCGAAAACAGTAAGCCCGAAAAAAAAAAGTCCGCCAAATAAATAATACCGGTAAAAGAAAACTTTCTGATTTTATAGCGCCGATGCTGGCAAAAGAAACGGATAAACCATTTGATGATAAAAACTGGCTGTTTGAAATTAAGTGGGATGGATACCGTGCCATTGCCGAAATAAAAAAAGGTACTGTAGAATTGTATAGCCGTAACGGCATTAGCTTTAACTATGCTTATCCCCTAATATACAGCGAGCTTAAAAAATTAAAGCACGATATAGTGCTGGATGGTGAAATTGTTGTTATCAATGAAAAAGGAAAATCCGACTTTCAAAAACTACAACATTATGAAGACAATACCCGGTTTCCGATTTGTTATTATGTTTTTGATATGCTTTTTTTAGATGGTCATAAAACTACCGGCTTAACATTGCTGCAAAGAAAAGAGTTACTGAAAAAACTTATTAAAAAAAATGCAGTAATAAAATACTCTGAACATGTACTTTCGAAAGGGATTGCTTTTTTTAATGCCGCAAAAAAGAACGACCTGGAAGGTATTATGGCAAAAAAGGCATGCAGCGAATATTTTGCCGGAACCAGAACCAGTGAATGGCTAAAAATAAAATACCATAAATCAACAGAGGTGGTAATTGTTGGTTACACTAAACCTACAGGTGCCCGCCCTTATTTTGGAGCCTTGGTGTTGGCTGTAAAAAATGCAAATGGTTTTAAATATGCCGGCCATACGGGCTCAGGATTTACGGACAAATTATTAAAAGAAGTGTATCAAAAATTAAAGCCGCTTGCAACTAAAAATTCACCGTTTAAAGAAATTGTAAAAACCAATATGCCAGTTACCTGGGTTAAACCAAAATACATTTGCGAAATAAAATTTACAGAATGGACGAATGATGGAAAAATGCGTCATCCCATTTTTTTACGCATGCGGGAAGATAAAACCATTAAAGATATTCCAATGATAAAAGCAACATCTGCTAAAACAAATGTATCATCCACTAACGATATGGCTAAAGAAAATGATCAGGATTTGATGATTGGAAAAACGAAAGTAAAACTCACCAATCAGAATAAGATTTATTTTCCCGAAGATAAAATTACAAAGGGTATGTTGGTTGATTATTACCAGCAGATGAGTGCGTATATTTTACCTTATTTAAAAGACCGGCCAGAGTCGCTAAAACGAAACCCCAACGGTATTCATGACAGCGGTTTTTTTCATAAAGATGCAGGTGAAGATGCGCCCGGTTTTGTAAAGCGCCGGAAGATTTTTTCTGAGTCTGCGAACAAAGATATTGACTACATTATTTGTAATAACAAGGCAACATTGGCCTATCTAAATAACCTCGGTTGCATAGAAATAAATCCATGGAATTCCACCATCAAAAACCTGGATAAACCGGACTACCTGATCATTGATATTGATCCCTCTGAAAAAAATTCTTTTGAACAGGTGATTGAAACTGCAATTGCCTTTAATAAAATTTTAGATAAGGCAGGTGCCACTGCTTTTTGTAAAACCTCCGGGGCTACAGGGCTGCATATTTATGTACCAATGGATAAAAAATATCTGTACGAACCCGTCAAAGATTTTGCACAATTTCTTTGTACAATGGTAAACGAAAGCCTCCCGGATTTTACAACCATGGAACGCAACCTGGCAAAGCGGGGAAATAAAAAGATTTATCTTGATTATTTGCAAAACAGGCGTGGCCAAACCATTGCTGCGCCCTATAGTTTGCGTCCGGAGATTGGCGCTACCGTATCAACACCGTTATCATGGAAGGAAGTTAAAATTGGATTGCATCCGGGTGATTTTACCATCAAAAATATCTTGTCAAGGGTTAAGAAAACCGGCGATATATTTAAAGGGGTACTTCAAAAGGGAGTTGATATTCAACAATGCCTTAATAAACTATCTTAACAGCCTGTAGAAATAATTCCACTATCTGCCCAAAGTTTTACTGCCGCCTTTATTTATTTATGTTACATAGTTTTATAGAGCAATATAAAAAAACAGGCACAATATTGTTATAGCTTTAATTATATCAACGGGCTACTGATAAGGAATGGCTGATTAAAAAAATAAGAGTTAACCAGGTTAAGCGGAATGACAACAAAAATAATTTTTAAAAAGGCAGGTAGAATATTCTTGTACCTGCTGGGTACTATTTTTTTAATGATCATTGTTGCCTTTATCTATATTAATACTTCTTCAGGAAAAAGGTTTATCAAAAATAAAATTCAATCCTTTCTTCAACATAAACTTAACACAAAAGTTGTTATTGATTCCCTCGATTTTAGTTTGCCAAAATGGGTTGAGTTAAAAGGCATCTATCTGGAAGATGAGAAGAAAGATACGTTGTTATATGGCGGACAAATTTCGGTAGACATCAACATGCTGCATCTCATCAGCGGTAACATTGATATTGGCAAAGTGACGGTAAAAAATATGTATGCTAATATATCCAGATCCGAAAATGATACTGTCTTCAATTACCAGTTTATTATGAATGCGTTTGCAGGCGCAACAAAAGTTAATACGCTGCCTGCCGATACCGCGGCACTCAAAATCACTTTTAAAAAGTTACTCCTGGAAGATATCCGGGTAAAATTTTCTGATAATTATGCCGGCAATAATTTCACTGTCCATATCAAAAATGCGGCAGCCCGTTTAAACCAGTTTCAGCCCGACAGAATGCGTTTTGGGATAGATGATTTTGCTGCGTCGGGTATAGGTTTTTTTATGATTACTTCCAAGGCGCCGGCGGCGCCGGTTTCTACTAATAACGCCGCAATTAGTTTATTTTTAAATGCAGGAAATATCAACTTTACTGATATCAAAATAAGTTATCAAAATAAGGTAAATGGAATGTATTACTTCAATGCAATACAGTATCTCGGTATTAGTAAAACCAGTCTTGATCTTGCTGATGAAAATGCAAGGCTGGGTAAGGTAATATTAGACAGTTCTTCCATCTACTTTACCTCTCCAAAATTGGCCAGCATCAAAATAGCAGACAGCACAACTACAACAACAGGCAGCAACTGGAAAATTGCTATTGATATGTTGCGGTTAAGTAATGATAGGGTGGTTTATAACGATAATAATATAGCACCCCGGGGAGGATTTGATTATTCGCACATCGCATTAAAAAACATTGACATCAACACCGGTAAGATATTTTATTCTGCTGACAGTATTTTAGCCGATATCCATCAACTGGCATTTGCCGATAAAAGCGGATTTAAGATAGATACTACTCATGCGGATGTTCACTACAGCACCAAAGGAATTGAGGTAAGAAGCCTCTATATTAAAACACCACAGAGTGTTATTCAAAATAAACTGGTGATTAAATATAACGATCTTAAAAAGATTACAACTTCACCACAAAATAGCATGGTAGATATACAACTTAAAAATACCGTTGTGGCGGTAAATGATATTTACCTGCTGGCACCATTTGTAAAAAAATACATGCCGGAAGAAAAGTTTACAAATAAGCACATTGATATTTCTGTAGATGTAAAAGGTACGTTGAAAGAACTAAATATTCCGCTGTTGCAGCTGGCTGGTTTGGATGGCACCAGGATAAATGCAAAGGCAATTTTGTACAATGTCACCGATACCAAAAGCCTGGCGTATGATGTTACAATTTTTAACAGCAGCCTGCCAAAATCTGACATAATAAAATTTATACCGCCTGGCCGAATTAATAATGAATTGATGAACAAGTTACCGGCTGTTGTTAGTTTTGGTACACACCTGAAAGGCAATAGCAAAAACAGTACTGCAGCTGTTGACATCAACAGCACCGGTTTTAGTTTGAAAGGCAAAGGGACCGTTAAAAATATAAATAATCCTTCAGCGCTTCAATATGATATTGCAATTGGCAGCAGCAGAATTGAAAGGAGTTTTATTGAAGCACTTGTTCCCGCTGGTACCATACCCCCAAATATTACCCTGCCAAAACGGATGCTGCTTACGGGAACAGTGAAGGGGGATATGAACAATGTTCAGCCAAACCTTACCCTGGGAGGAACTTATGGCGTTGCCAGCGTAAACGGGTTTGTACATCATTTTAAAGATGCGCAGAAAGCAAGTTATGATTTGAGTTTTACCACACAGAATTTTGAAGTGGGAAAATTAATAAAGCAGGATACTGTAATTGGCAGTATTACATTTAACGGCTATGCAAAAGGAAATGGGTTGAATTATAAAACAATGAACGCGGTAATTAAAACCAACGTGCAAAAAGTTGGTTTTAAAAAATATGATTATAAAAATATTTTGCTCAATGCCGTTTTAAAAAATGGCGATATTGAAAGTAATGGTAGTATTGATGACCAGAACATAAAATTACAGTACAATGCAACAGCCAATGTTAAAGACCAATATCCATCCATACAAACCAACATTAAAGTAGACACGATACAATTGAAGCCGCTGAATTTATATCCCGATACATTAAACGCATCCTTCAACGCAGTGTTAAAAGCTACCGACCTTAACCCGGCAAGCATGGATGTTTATGCAGAAATTGATTCTTCTAAACTAACCATCCGTAGCCAGCGATATGCGTTGGATAGCATCATTGCAAAAGCTAAAACAACCAATGGGGTGAATGCTATCAGCCTTGTTTCCCCACTTGCTGATATTAAGGCAAATGGAAAATTTGCATACGATAAAATTGGTTCTTCCCTGCTGAGCTACATCGATAAATACTACCACATTACGGATACGGTATTGCAAAATACAGCGCCGCAGCAAATTAGTTTTGATGGGGTGATTAAAAAAAATGCTGTGGTGGAAAGTCTTGCAGCAGGATTTGAATATGATAATATTATTTTTAAAGGAAGTTTTTCATCCAATGAAAGCGACAGTGCTTTGCAATTGAAAGCAAACGTTCCTTACCTGGTGTATAAAACCAACAGGATAAGCAATGGAACCATTGATATTACATCACTCAACAACAATATTTCGGGAGCAATTAATTTTGATACTTTACATTTCGGAACAAATTCTTTTTATAAAACTGCTATCAATGCAACAGTAGCGGGAGATAGTTTAAGTATCGCTGCACTAACAAAAGACTCAAAAAATACAGACCGCTTCGCTATTGGCGCTTACATTACACAACAAAATAAAGGGTATACTTTTACTTTAAAAGACAGCTTGTTACTGGATTATAAAAAGTGGATAGTTGCGCCAAACAATAAGGTTACCTGGTCGCCGGAGGGTATATTGGTAAAAAATTTGTTAGTGCAGTTTAATGGTAGCAAACTGTCTGCGGCCAGCAGGGAAAATGTGTTGAACAGTCCCATTGATGTAATCATTGATAACTTTAAAATAAAGGATATCACTTCCATGATTAACAGCGATACTTTACTCGCATCCGGTACAATCAATGGTAAATTTTCCACTGCGGAATTTAATAAAAAATTACCTGCATTTACGGGTAATATAAAAGTAGACAGTTTGCTATTTATGCAACAACTTCTTGGTAACATTACTTTGTTTACAGAAAAGTCTGGTGAAAACAGCATCACTGCAAAAATGGATTTAACAGGCAATGATAATAATGTGGAGGTAAAGGGAGATTATTATTTAAATGATGATGCCAGACAGTTTGATGTTACCATGAATGTTATCAATTTAAACATGAAAACAATCCAGGCTTTTTCGCAAGGAAATCTTGTAAGGTCATCAGGGCGTATTAATGGAAACATTACAGTGGATGGTACGTTTACTGAGCCACACTGGAATGGAGCCATCAACTTTGATACTACCCGTTTCAGTATTGCAAAGTTGGGTACTTCTTATGCAATTGGTAATCAAAAAATATCTTTTAACTATCCTGTTATTTCATTGAATAATTTTTCGATTAAAGATTCTGCAAATAATAGCCTTGTGATGGATGGGGAGATTACATCTAAATCTGTTACAGAGTATAACTTTGATCTTGCTATCAACGCTAAAAACTTTACTGTAGTAAATGTATCAAAGGCTTTTGCCAACCAGGTATATGGATTTGCTGCCGTAGATGCCGATATTTCTGTTACCGGTAATGCAACAACACCTGATATAGAAGGCAATATTGCACTCAATGATAAAAGTGATGTAACGCTGGTTTTACCGGAAAGTAATATAAATAAAGATGCGGCAAAATCCGTAGTACGGTTTATTGATAAAGATACTTTTGCGTTGCCTGAAAAAGTAGCTTTTCGGGCGGTAAATGAGGTGAAGCCTGCATTTGCGCAATTTTTAAATTACAACCTTAATGTGCAAATAGGCAAAGCCGCTGCGCTTACTATTATCATAGACCCAAGCAGCGGCGACGAATTAAAAATACAGGGTGATGCACAGTTAAATGCAGGGGTTGATCCGGGTGGCAATATCATACTGGCGGGTAACTACGATCTTAACAGCGGATATTATATTTTAAACTACCAGTTTTTAAAAAAGAAATTTAATTTATTGCCCGGCAGTACCATTGCTTTTAGCGGCCCCGCTACCAATGCGCAAATAAATATTACGGCTGAATATATAGCCAAAACATCGCCCAAAGATTTGCTGGGAAATGAGATAGGGACTGTGGATTCCAAACTGGCCAATGCATTTAAACAGGAAATTCCCTTTAGGGTTTTATTAACCCTGAAGGGAAGCATGATGAAACCTGAGATAAGTTTTGCTATTGACTTACCGGAGGAAAATAAAAATGTGCAAATAAGCAGCGACCTGCGTACTACTATTGAAAACAAATTAACCCAGTTAAAGAGTGATGTAGGCGCTACAAACAGACAGGTATTTTCACTGCTTTTATTCAATCGGTTTGTGGGCGAACAAAGTACCGACTTCTTTTCAACCAGCGGCACTGGTGGAGGTGGTGGATTTAGTGATTTGGCAAGGCAAAGCGTTAGTAAATTTCTATCATCTGCATTAGATAATATTGCCGCTGATCTTTTTAAAGGGCTTGATATTAATCTTAACCTAAACAGTTACAAAGATTACACCAGCGGCGATGCACAACAAAAAACAGATTTGAATGTGGCCGTAACTAAAAGTTTTGTCAACGACCGGTTAAGCATAAGTGTGGGTAAAAATTTTGGTATAGAGGGCCAGGATGCCAGTGCAAAAGCAGCTCAGCAAAAGGGCAGTGGTTTTTTGCCGGATGTTACGGCTAGTTATAAATTAACACAGGATGGTAAATACATGCTTAGGGTCTATAAAAAAACTCAGTTTGAAGTGATACTGGATGGATACGTAATTGAAACGGGTGTGGCATTTATTTTTACGATGGATTATGATAAGTTCAGGAAGTTATTTGGTAAAAGAAATAAAACGGCTACAAAATAAAGATGAAAATACCTGTTGTATATGGATTGTTTTTTTTACTGATATTATTTGGCTGCAGTGTGGGTAAGCATTTGCCTCCTGGTGAAAAATTATACCGTGGTGCCACAATCAAAGTGCAGAAGCAAAAAGATGTAAAAGCTTCTGCAAAATCATTGCGCAGTCTATTGATGGCCGCAGCACGGCCAAAACCTAATAAATTTTTACTGGCACAACCTTACAAAGTATGGTGGTATTATTTTATCGGAGAGCCTAAAAGACCTAAAGGATTCAGAGCATTTTTAAGAGATAAACTGGGAGAGCCGCCTGTATTGAGCAGCCGGCTAAATGCAAAAGTAACCGCTGAAAATATGAACGCTTACCTTGAAAATATCGGTTACTTTCACTCCACAGTTACCGGCGATACGATTAATGAAAGTTACTTTACAAAAGCTGTTTACACTGCCATCATTTATCCGCAGCATACTATCCGTAATATTAAATGGGTAAATGATAGCTCGGCCTTGTTGAAAGAACTGGATTCAAAAAAAAATAAAAGAAGTCTTTTAAAAAAAGGAATGCCTTACCGGTTAAGTGACATTGAGGCAGAAAGAGACCGGCTTGATCTTACCTTAAAAACCAAGGGATACTACAATTTTAATCCGGATTACATTATGGCTTATGTAGACAGTACGATCGGCAATTACCAGGTTGATTTATTTCTCAATATTAAAAACACCACGCCCGAAATTGCAAAGCATCCATTTACCATCAACCGGATTACAGTATTCCCAAATTATACTTTATTGCGTCCACCGCCTGATACCAGCAAAACGGGTACAACAAATATTGATGGGCTGCTGATAAGGGATACGGTATATAATTTTAAGCCGGAATTATTTAAACGCAGCATTACTTACCGGCCAGGAAAATTATATAGCAGCATTGATCAAAACTCAACACTTAACAGGCTTATAAACCTGGGTGCTTTTAAGTTTTCTAAAAACAGGTTTGAAGCCGTAAAGGATACTGCTGATCCTTACCGGTTAAACGTTTTTTATTACTTAACCCCGGCAAAAAAGAAATCATTGCAGGCAGAACTTGATGGTTTTTCCAAAGAAAATAAATACACTGGCGCACAGGTAAGTCTTAACTGGAAAAACAGAAATACCTTTCATGGCTCAGAACAACTGGCGGTAAAAATGTACGGCAGTTTTGAAGTTTCATCCACTGATTCGCTTAAGGGAAATAACAATTACCGGGTGGGAACAGAAGCCACCTTAAACTTCCCCCGTTATTTAATTCCATTCTTTAGTGTTAAGGAAAGTAATCTTTATCCCGCACGAACCCAATTATTGCTGGGGTATGAGTATTTTATAAAAAGGAGTTTTTACACAAAGAATATCTTTCGTTTTAATTACGAATTTCAATGGCGTGAAACTGCCAATAAACAACATATACTGGCACCGTTTTCTCTTACTTATTTAAATGCGGTGAATGTTTCGGATAGTTTTTACAAAGTAGCCGCACAAAATCCGGCGCTGTTATCCACTGTGTATAATGAAGCTATTATTGGTTCTTATTATTCCTACACTTTCAATACTTTAAATCCACTCGCTAAAAACCAGTTGTATTTTCAAACAAATGCTGAGATTGCGGGTACCACTCTCGGGCTAATTTCAGGTGCCAGAGTACCTCGCTCAAAAAATATTTTAGGTGCGCCCTTTGCACAATATGTAAAAGGAGATGTTGATCTGCGGTACACAAGAAGATTTCCCAACAAGTGGCAACTGGCAAACAGATTGCAAATAGGTATTGGTTTTCCCTACCACAATTCCGCTTTTCTTCCTTTTTCGAAACAATATGTAATTGGTGGATCTAATTCTATAAGAGCTTTTGCTGTACGTACACTGGGCCCGGGAAGTTATAAACCTACCCTTTATGACCAGGCATATTATCAAACCATTGGCGGAGATTATAAATTACTGGTAAATTCAGAAATCCGTATTCCTTTATTTGGTAGGTTTAGTGGTGCTGTTTTTGTTGACATAGGAAATATATGGACAAAAGATACCGTTTTGTTTGGCACGGCGGGTCAGCTAAAAAAAGATTTTTTACAGGAGCTTGCAGTGGCATCGGGCATTGGTATTCGCGTTGATGCAAGCGTACTATTACTTAGGTTTGATTTTGGTGTACCATTAAGAACACCTTATTTGCCCGATGGTAAGCGCTGGGTGATTGATAAAATTGCACTTGGTGATAAAACATGGCGCAGAAATAATCTTGTGTTTAATATTGCCATCGGATACCCGTTTTAACAGGATAAGTATATCATCAGAATATTTTTTTGCAAATTATATTTGTTTTACGATGTTTCGGCAGGCTAGTGGAAGCCATTTATGCGTTAGCTAAAAAATTGCCTTTATCATGAAAGATTTTTTTAAAATTCTGTTGGGAATAATAATAGCAGGCGCAATTGCAGGGTATATTTATTTGCAGAAAAATAAAAAGAGCATTTTAAAAAATTCTATTCAAAGTGCCATTCAAAAAAAATCCGATAGTCTTTATTTTATACAATACGACAGCTCTAAGATTGATGAAGTAAACGGTAATACCTCTTTCTATAACATATCCCTTCAAAGCGACAGTGTGCAAAAATCAATGCTGAAAACAAGTGATAGTTTACCCAATGTATTGTACAATATCCATGCAGACGAAATTACGGCAACAGGTATTGATATTCCAGGTTTATTGAAGGGGCAAAACGTAACTGCAAAATCAATCACCATAATAAAACCTGTTATAAAAATAATAAATACGGGAGCAGATAAACCAAAGCGTTTTACTTACAAGGATACACTGGATTTGTATAAAAAAATATTGGGCGGGTTTAACAGCATAAGTACTGATACCATCCAGGTAATTAACGGAACTGTTTTAATAACAGATAAAAAAGGCAAAGAATTAACCACCCTTGAAAATATAAATATCTCACTCAATCATTTTTTGATAGACAGTACAAGAAATTACCAGAATCTTATCAGCTATTTTATCAAAGATGTGAAAGTAACGATAGAAAATATTCAGTTGCCGGAATTTGCCAACAGTAGCCGTATCAATATTACCAGGCTGGTATACGATGCACCGAAAAAGTTATTACATCTGGATGCTGTTCAGCAATACAAACTACACGATACAAAACCAATAGTGGATATAAAAAATATACAGTTAAACCAGTTAAACACGGATGCTTTTGTAATGTTTCAGCAATTAAAAGCAGGCCTTGTAACCTGCGATGGTGGCCTGGTAACGATATACAAAAAAAACAAAAAATTACTGTCTGGCGATGAGGCTATCGTATTAACAAACAACCTGATTGATAAAGCGCAGATTGGCGGCATACAATTGGGCAAAACCAACATAGTTGTTATAAACCCGGCAAAGCCTGAACAGGATCCCTTTGTAATACATAATGTAAAATTAAGCGCATCAAATATTACAAGCAATACCAACGGAGCCACGTTAAGCGATCTCGTTAATAACGCGGACTGGGAATTGTTTGCTTCCGGATTTACTTTTATAAACAAGCAGAAGATTTACAAGTTTATTGTACAAGGCCTGCAATTGAATAATAAAACGGGTAAAGTAAAAGTAAACCGGATTTTGTACAAGCCTTTATTATCAGAAGCTGCGTTTGTAAAAATAAATAAAATGCAAAAAGACAGGTATAACCTAAACTTCAACCATATTAACTTAACGGGTGTAAATTTTAAAAAACTTATCAGCGATAATATACTTGAGATGGAGCAAGCTTCTTTAGAACCCGTTTTAAAAATATTTAACGACCGTACATTATCTTTTGATACTTCCAGCAAAGTAGGTAAATATCCCCATCAGTTGCTATTGAAATTGCCCTTACGTTTGTATATCAAAAAAGTGGTGGTAAATAACGGCGCTGTGTTTTATAAAGAAAGAGGAAGGAAATCTAAAAAAAGCGGTATAGTTACTTTTACCAGAATCAATGCCCAAATTAATAATATAACAAATATAGCCGAAAGAATAAAACGCAATGGCATACTACGTTTAAATGCAACGGCACTGTTTTTAAATGCAGGAAATATTGTTACAGAATGGTTGCTTCCTTTAAATATAATGGATACGGCTTTTACAGTAACCGGTCATCTCGGGGCTATGAATGCAATGGCATTAAATAGCATAACGGAACCCTTGCAAATGGCATCTGTAAAAAAAGGAAAAATAAATAAACTGAACTTTGATATAAAGGGCAACAATTATAAAGTAAACGGCCAAACTACTTTTTTATACACCAACCTTCATGTAACAGTTTTAAAAATAAACAAAAATAAGAAGCTAAAAAAGCGGGGTGTATTATCTTTACTGGCCAATACAGTTATTGTAAATAATAATCCTAAAAATGGCAATATTTATGTTGGTAAAATTGATTTCAACAGGGATATTCAAAAATCTTTTTTTAACCTGCTCTGGAAAAGTATATTTAGCGGCGTTAAAAATACTTTGATACGAAATTAAGCAAGAGTAATTTTTACCGCAAAAATTTAACTAATCAATTTTATCCGGTATGTCGTGTAAGGAAAGCCGGATAAAATTATTACAAAGCTTTTATTGTTCTATTCTTTTTTTAGGAATCTCTTTATATTTTCCTTTTCTTCCTCAGTGCTTATATTGTCATTTCTAATACCTTCTTCAAAAGCCTGAAATCCTTCATCTGCGTCATTTTTGTCCTCTTCCATATTTAGCGTAATATCCTGGTCTTGTTCATTTACTATCTTTTCTTCTGGTTCAATTTCGTCGGCTATATTCTTTCCCTGGTACCATTCATCGTTGTCTTTTATAATTTCTTCTGCGTAGTTATATGCTTTCATAATATTAATTTTAAATGTACAATTTGTTTTTGCCGGTTATCGGAAAATATTTTTTAATAAAGCGATAACAACTGCTTTTACTTCATAGCGGTTAGTTGTAAACACAGTATAGAAGGCATTTTGTAAAAAGGAACCAACCTTGTTTTCAATAAATGAGTTATTGCCCAGGCCTGCTTTATTTGTGATGAAACTGGTTGCTTCATTTATTGATTGATTTAATTGCTTATTAAAAAGTAGCAGCTTTATTTTTTTTCTGCTTGTAAGTATTTTATTAAGCTGGAAAGTGGGGTCGAGACAAGTTTTTATTGCTTTAACTTTATCAATGAATATATCTTCCTTGTTAATGCATACCCTCTCTAAATCAAATATTGCTTTTGCAAGCTCTTTTTGGTTTTTGATATACATAAAATGTTTGAAGAAATTAACAGGCTAAAAACACCAGGATGTTTATAAAAAAGAATGACCTGGTAAAAACAATCGGACGCTGCATATTTTTTTAAAAAAAGTGCAACATCCCTTTTAACTGAATTACCAGGCCACTATAAACGCTTTTTTTAAAAAGAATTATCTGTGTTATACTTTTGATTTAACGCAGATTCCTTATTCTTAGCCTTATCTATCATTTCTTTTGCATCGTCCTTGATGTTTCTGTATTTTTCTGATACGGTATCACCTAATTTTTCAAAACCGTCTTTAACAGATCCCGAAACATCATTGCCTTTTTTTGCAATTTTTTTCCTTGTTTCTGAACCTTTGTCCGGAGCCATCAGTATACCTAAAACAGCACCCGCAGCAGCGCCAACTAATACACCTGTTAATAATTTTCCTTTTGACATAATGTTTGTTTTAGAATTGTATGAAATATTTTTCTCACAATAGTGGCTCTAAAATTCTGCCAACTACCTGTTTGCATTGTTAATATTGCCAAAATCAATACTGTAAGGTATTTCAGCCAATTTTCCCTCCGTTTCAACCACATTTAAATGCTGTTTCGATAAAATACTGGGTACGCTTTTCTACACCTGAGGAATTTAGAGAACATCGGTACCGGACAAATATTATTGAAGCAGGAATGAAACCCCTTTTATATAGAAGCGGGTGTTTTTTATTAACGGCATGATTATAAATATAATTGCTTAATAGTAAATAAATCAGGTTAGGGGCATTTCGGTTAGATTGTAAAACAGAATTTTTGTGTTGAGTTTTGGTACTAAATTTTTATATAAAATATTTTATAATTCAGAAAATAATCAGCAATGAAAAAATCATTTTTTTGGGTAACAATTACCGCTGCAATAATCATTATTGTATTACCAGGATGCCAGGCCATCGGGCAAATATTTAAAGCAGGCATATGGACCGGAATATTTATTGTTGCTTTAATTATTGGTGTAATACTTTACCTGACAAGCCGGGCAGGGAAAAAATAAATTTTCAGGAAATAATTTTTTATAGATTTTATTCGCCGGCAAATGCTGATTTTTAGCCCTGCTACTTAAACTGTGTACATCTGCAAACGGATCAGCAGATTGAAACAATAAAATCGATCACTATGAAATTTGCACTTGAAAGAAAAATTAAGGTTGGGTATTTTTCAGGATTTATATTATTGCTTATTTCTTTTCTGTTATCTGTTTCAGGTACCAGTAAAATAATAAAGCAGGCAAAAGAAGCGGATAAAAAAAATGAATTAATTATTCAGCAGGAAGTGCTACTGGCTGCATTGAAAGAGGTGGAAACCTTTTACCGGGGATATCTTTTAATAAAAGATGCAGAAACGCTCGATTTATATTATAAAGGAAAAATACAGGTAGATTCTTCCATAACAAATGTAGCCTATCTTATTAGAACTAATTTTCCTGAAAACAAGAGTTTGCAGCCCCTGCAAAATTTAGTAAATAATGAAACAGCTATGTTAAACAGAGGGCTGGCCTTATTTGCTGCAGGCGGTATGGTTGTTACAGAACCCGTAAAAGATATATCTTATCAGGGTCAAAAAATTATGGATAGTATCCGGGAGCAGGTGATGGCAATGCAGGCCCCGTTGCGAGAAAGTATATATCAGAAAAATACGGACGCCGAAAGAACGCTTACCTTTATAAATACCATCAATTTTACATCTCTTATTATCGCCATTTTAATTATAGTGTATTCACTAAGGATGTATATCAATGAAAATAAGGCAAGGCGTAATTCAACTGAACAAGCATTGCAATACAGAAAACAACTGGAGTTTAGGCTGGAAGAATTGAATACAGCTAACAGGCAATTGAATGAACGAAAAAGCATAGAAAAATTTGCTTCAGCGGGGCGTATTGCACGGATGATTGCACATGAAGTAAGAAATCCATTAACCAACATAGGGCTTGCAAATGATCAGTTGAAAGAATTTGTTGAGCGCAATGAGGAAGGAACTATGTTATTGAACATGATAAAAAAAAATGGGGAGAGAATAAATAATTTGGTGAACGGTCTTTTAAATGCTACCCGGTTTGCAGAATTAAAAAAGGCTGAACTTTCTATCAATGATTTAATGGAAGATGTAGTAATAATAAGTCAGGAACGGATAGCACTGAATACTTTGAAAATAGAAAAATATTATTCCTCAAAAAGCTGTCTTGTTTTTGGCGATGAAGAGAAATTAAAAATCGCTTTTTTTAATATTATTGTGAATGCAATTGAAGCGGTTGAGCCCGGTAAAGGCGTTATAAAAGTTACAACTTTTCTTGCACCTGGCAATATGTGTACGGTTAAAATAAACGATAATGGAATTGGTATGAACCAGGAAATTATTTCAAATTTATTTGAGCCTTTTTTCACTAATAAGAATAAGAGAGACGGGCTTGGACTAACTCATACTCAAAATATAATATTTAACCATGGGGGAAACGTTGGTATTGAAAGTATACCAGGTAATGGCAGCACAGTTACTGTGAATTTACTGGCGATATAGCCTGAAAGTTTTTGTAAAAATAAGTTGTTTAAATAAAATTGATGATAAAGAAATAGTTAGGAAACGTAGTTTTTTAATGGATTAGATTTTCCATAATAATATTGACAGTTTCTTTTGAAAACGGTTTGCCAATAAAATAATCTACCCCTTCTTTGAAGGCTTTTTGTTTATCGGCCAGGTTATCATGGGCAGTAATC
The DNA here is from genome assembly GCF_014377975.1 of Ferruginibacter sp. GTDB lineage: Bacteria > Bacteroidota > Bacteroidia > Chitinophagales > Chitinophagaceae > Ferruginibacter. Next base: position 3,117 of record NZ_JACMOO010000278.1, on the reverse strand, counting down.
ATAACAATTTTACTAAGGGGATGGAATCGTTTGATGTAACTGATAAAATTTACACCTAACCCATCGGGCAAATGATTGTCTAAAAAAATAATTTCCGGTTCATTCAATTCCAAAATATTAGCTGCGTCTTTTAGCGTATTTACAAACTTTGATTGTATTTGTTTTTTCCGCAATAGGCTCCCCAGTAAGTAACAAATGTCTGTTTCATCATCTATAATTAATACTTCAAGGTGCTGCGATTCGGGAGTGTTCAAAATTCATTCTTTTTAATATCTAGACGTCGGACAATTTTACTGCCAATTATCTGCTGGTATACTTAAAAGCAATCGCTTTATGGAAACAAAAAGGTAACTCCACAAATTGTTGAAATTTCTCCCCACATATCATTGTTATATATTTGAAATTATACAGAAAAAAGTGGCAGGATATTTTCAATTATTTGAAAGTACTTTCATAACCCTCCAATTAAAAAATTATGAAGAAAAAAATACTTATTATTGATGATGATCTAGATATGTGCGCTCTTTTAAGTGGGTTTTTAATGCGTAATAGTTATGATGTTGAAGTGTCTTATTCAGCAATTCAGGGTATTGCTAAATTTAAACAATCGAATTTTGATATTGTAATTTGTGATTTCAGGCTGGGCGATAAAGATGGCAAAGATGTACTGCTTGAAATAAAGGCACATAACCCAAATACGATTGTATTAATTATTACCGGTTACAGCGATATAAAAATTGCTGTGGAGGTTATCAAACTGGGAGCTTTTGATTACATTACCAAACCATTAATTCCGGATGAGGTTTTAAACGTATTGAAAAATGCACTGCTTCGCTATAATGTAGCAGAAAGACAAAGTAACAATCCGTTTAAAAGCAGTCATTTAAAAGATGACAGTTCATTTTTAACCGGGCGTGCAGAAAGTACAAAGGAATTGTACCGGCAGGTTGAAATAGTTGCCACAACTGATTACAGCATTATTTTGTATGGCGAAAGTGGTACCGGTAAAGAAGTAATTGCGAAAAAAATTCACGACTTAAGTGGCAGGAGAGATAAACCGTTTATAGCAATGGATTGCGGAACGCTATCGAAAGAACTGGCGGGGAGTGAATTATTCGGGCATGTAAAAGGAGCTTTTACCGGCGCCCAATCAGATAAAGAAGGTCATTTTGAAATGGCCAATGACGGCACGTTATTTTTAGATGAAGTGGGTAATTTATCTTATGAAATACAGGCTTCCTTATTGAGGGTGATACAGGAAAGAAAATTTAAAAGAGTAGGTGGTACAAAAGAGATGTCACTTAATATCAGGATCATTGTAGCTTCTAACGAAAACCTGCAGGATGCTTACCGTAAGGGAAAATTTAGGGAAGATCTTTATCACCGGTTCAACGAGTTTTGCATACACCTTCCACCGCTTCGCCAGCGCAAAGAAGACATACCGCTGTTTGCGGGTTTTTTTCTAAAAAAAACCTGCGCTGAACTTAACAAGGAAATTAAGGGTTTCTCCCCCGATGTGCTAGAGATGTTTGCCAATTATACATGGCCGGGTAATTTAAGAGAATACCGGAATGTTATCAGAAGATCTGTGTTGCTTTGCAATGATGAAGTTATTACCGCTAATTTATTACCTGCGGAAATTATTCTGCAGTTTGCCAATAAAGAGTATAAAGGCGACGGCAGTGTTTACAATGAAAACAAACACGCCGAGCTTAGTATTTTTGCTCCGGTTAAAAAAGATGTTTATCTGAAAGATACCGCTGCTAAAGCGGAGTACGAGGAAATTATGCGGGTATTAAAAGAAGTAAATTTTAATAAAACGAAGGCGGCAATTATTTTAAATGTCGACAGAAAAACACTGTATAACAAAATAAAAAACTACGAAAACTAACCTGTAAAATTTTGATGTTTAATTCACAAAAACTGGTATGAAGTTAGCACACTGGTTTTTAATATCTTTGTTCATTTTTAAACTTACATTATGAGTATTACACCTGGTGAAATGACAACACTATCTTCTGTATTGGAAAAGCTCCGCATCAAAAAACATGATAACGAGTTTAGGATGATACCCGAAGGTTTTGGTATTGGCAATGGAAAATTTTACACTCCCGATCAATTAAAAATCATCAAAACATATCGTTTTGAAGGTGATTCAGACCCTTCCGATTCATCGATTATTTATGTAATTGAAGCAGAGAATGGTTTGATAGGGTATAGTATGGATGCTTATGGTGCTTACAGCAATCATGAAGATGATGGATATGATGACTTTATCCGCAAAATTCCGATGGAAGAAAGGGATGAGCAGATTATTTTTGAAGATAAACTGGAAACGATACGATAGGACTTGAGCCGCCGGTATACTTATTTTAAAAATGTAACAGCATACTAAAATTTAATTGATTAAATTTTAGTATGCTGTTTTTTTATATGGTAATCTTAAAATATTTCTTATTTGCCGGATAAAAAAATTTGTACATTAAACGCGGGTTCTACTGTAAAAAATAATTATTTTTAAGTGACAGCACTAATATTTGCATGCGTTAGATTGCAGCAGCATACTGGAACAACCTGAAAAAAAGCGGAGAATGTACTGGAGAAAATTTTAAAATAGATAAATATGATGCCCCTTTCTGCACAAATTACCTGGCTTTTTTTACTGGCCATACCCACCGCCTGTATTGCCTGGACGGTTACTCATGAAGAGATATTTAAAGAGCCCAGGGAGTATTGTATCAAATGCAGTGAAAAGGGTTCTCTTTTAAAAAGAAAATTTTTTTATTTATTTACCTGCGAATATTGTTTCAGCCATTACGTTACGGTAGCAGTACTTTTTTTTAGTGGCTATAAATTATTACTGGCCGACTGGCGGGGGTATATTATTGCAGGGTTTTCGCTGGTTTGGATAGCCAATTTTTATATGAGTTTGTATGCACGGATTAAGACAGATATTAAAAAAGAAAAAGTAGATATCTCTATAAAAGAAGAACAATTAAATAAATAAAGTAGCCATTTATTGCGGTAATAAATAAATGGTTACTTTACTGCAATTTGATCAATTAAGATTCTGTTAAAACAGTTCTTGCATTTTCCAGCATATCAGAAAGAGAAAAG
>NZ_JACMOO010000277.1 GCF_014377975.1 Ferruginibacter sp. | reverse complement strand
AGTGTAAGTAAAATTTTCTTAAAATTTTCAGCTTGCTGGCTGGTGTTGGTGTCCATCACCGTGCTGATCTTTGTCAGGCCATCAACAATTTTAGCTATTTCTGCGCCAAACTCTCTTTGTATATCCTGCAGGGTTATATCGGTATCTTCTACCGTATCATGTAACAAGGCGCAAATAGTACTGCGAACGCCGAGTCCAATTTCTTCTACGCAAATTCTAGCTACTGCCAGCGGATGTAAAATGTAGGGCTCACCGCTTTTCCGGCGCATGGTTTTGTGTGCTTCTACGGCTATCTCAAAAGCAGTGCGTATCAATTCTTTATCTCCCGGCTTTAATTTGGGTTTTAGTTCTTTTAATAAACCGCGGTACTGCCTTAGTATTTCTTTCTTCTCTTCTTCTTCGCTGAAGGTGTATTTTATAATTGGGAGCGTTGTTTCCATCTGGTAAACGAATTTACGAAAAAACATTTCTGTTTTAATATTTTGTATAATTCCCTTACTTTTGCACCCCTAAACCGGAAGTAGTGAATCCCGATGTCATCGGAGAAAAGTATTTTCCATTTAAGTAACATTACCGGATATGGCGAAATTGGCAGACGCACCAGACTTAGGATCTGGCGGAGCAATCCATGTAGGTTCGACCCCTATTATCCGGACTTTTTTTAAGTTGATAAGTTGAGGGATTGTGTACCTGGAGGCTATTTTGCTTTCTTCTCTCAATCACTTATCAACTTTTGAGTTTTTAAAATATCAACATTTTCCATTATGGCAACAGTAGTAAGAGAGAACATCGCATTGCTAAACGACAAGATTATTATAAAAGTTGGTAAAGAAGATTATTTGCCCTCCTTTGAAAAGAAACTAAAAGAATATAGTAAAACAGTAAACATTCCTGGTTTTAGAAAAGGAATGGTGCCTGCTGGAATGATCAAAAAAATGTACGGGCCTTCTATTTATACCGATGAGATTCTTAAAACTGTAGAGAAGCAATTATACAATTACCTAGAGACAGAAAAACCAGATATTTTTGCACAGCCCCTGGCATTGGATGCCGACATCCGCAAGCTGGATGTAAATAACCCGGCTGACTATGAATTTGGTTTTGAAATTGGTTTAAAACCTGCGTTCGAAATTGCGCCATTAGTAAATGCCAACGCAACTTTGCATATAGTAACTGCAACAGAAGAAATGGTGCAGCAAGAAGTAGATCGTATGATGATTAAGGGTGGTAAAATGACTGAGCCTGAAACAGTTGAAAGTGAAGAAGCTGTGTTGAATATTTTATTTTCCGAAGTTGATAAAGATGGTAACACCATTGAAGGTGGCATTGAAAAGGAAAATTCTGTTATTGTAAAATATTTTACCGCTGATGTGCAAAAACAATTCATGGGTAAAAAGAAAGAGGAGAGCGTTGTACTTCAATTATCAGCAGCTTTTGAAAAAGATAAACTGGAAGCTTTTGTACAGGATTTAGGTATTGATAAAGAAGATGCAGAAGCTGCAAATAAATATTTTAAATTAGCGATTGTAAAAATAGGTTTGGTTGAAAAAAGGGAACTGAATGAAGAATTTTTTAATGAAGTTTTTCCAGGTGCTGCCGTTGCTACAGAAGAAGAGTTTAGAAAAAAATTAAAAGAAGAAATTGAGCAATACTGGAATGGGCAAAGCAGTAACCAGTTACACGACCAGTTGTATCATTATTTACTGGAAGAAACAAAAATAGAATTCCCGGATCAGTTTTTAAAAAGATGGCTGCAGGTTGGTGGCGAAGAGCGCAAAACCCCTGAACAGGCCGAAGCAGAATTCCCGGGTTTCAGCAACCAGCTAAAATGGACGTTGATCAGCGATAAAATTGTAAAGGAAAATAAACTGGAAGTGAGCGCTGAAGAATTAAAAGAATCTATGAGAGCAGAAGTGATGCGTTACTTTGGAGGAATGAGCATGAGCGGGGATACAAGCTGGTTAGACAGTTATGTTGACAGGATGTTAAAAGATGAAAAACAGGTAGATGCCAGTTACAGAAGGTTGATCACTGATAAATTATTTAACTGGGCACAGCAGCAGGTTACACCAGTAGAAAAGCAGGTAACCGGTGAAGAACTTACTGCAATGCAACACAATCACCAGCACTAAAATTTTCAATAATTAAAATATTGAATTTGCCGGAGCTAATAATGTTCCGGCATTTTTTTGCCTTTCCCTTTTTAAGAAATAATCAAAAAAATAAAAAGCTGCCTATTTTAAACCGGTAATTAATAAATAAAATATCCTGCTTTCTTTCCGCCTTTTTGTCGCAAATTTTTTATAGCATAATATTTGGGTTCATCAATAAATTATATATTTTACCATAAATAATTTTATTAATATGAATTTTGGAAAAGAATTTGAAAAATATGCTGTTAAACACCGTGGTATCAGCAGCAATACCCTGGACGGATACATTAAACACAATGTAACCAATCTTACTCCCAATATCATTGAAGAGCGGCCAATGAATGTAGCGGTGATGGATGTTTACAGCCGTTTGATGATGGATCGCATCATTTTTTTAGGATACCCGGTATCTGATGAAGTGGCCAATATCGTTACCGCACAATTTTTATTTTTAGAAAGTACCGATCGCACAAAAGACATCCAGATGTACATCAATTCGCCGGGTGGAAGTGTATATGCCGGCTTGGGCATGTACGATACGATGCAGTTTGTAACACCCGATATTGCTACCATTTGTACAGGTATTGCAGCAAGTATGGCAGCAGTTTTAATGTGCGCCGGATCGGCCGGTAAACGTACCGCTCTAAAGCATAGCCGTATCATGTTACATCAGCCAAGTGCCGGTGCAGGTGGCCAGGCAAGCGATATTGAAATAACTGTAAACGAGATACGTAAAATTAAAAGTGAGTTATATGAGATCATTGCACAGCATACAGGACAGCCTTTTGATAAAGTATCACAGGATTGCGAAAGAGATTATTGGATGACTTCAACTGAAGCAAAGGATTATGGTATTGTTGATGAAGTATTAACCATTAATCCCCGCAAAGCAAAAAAAGATTAATACATATTGCACCGGCTTTAATACTACTATTAAACATCTTTGTGTCACTCACTTTTACGGTATACCATTTTTGAGCATCGCAGCAATTGAAAACAACATTACAAAAAAATAACACGATGAATTACTATAACAACAAACAAATACGTTTAGACGAAGAAGAAGAAAATCCAAAAGACCTACCCGAAAATCCGATGGAAAAAATGGTGAGCGGTTGGCAGTTCGACAAAAAATTTATTGAGCAGCGTAAAATATTTTTATGGGGCGTGGTAGATGATAAAAGTGCCAAGGATATTACCGCCCGGTTACTGTACCTGGAAGCAATTGATCCTGGAAAAGAGATCACCTTTTACATCAACAGCCCTGGTGGAGTAGTTACCAGCGGCATGGTAATTTACGATACCATGCAAATGATTACATCCCCTGTAAGCACAGTTTGTATGGGTATGGCAGCCAGTATGGGCAGTATCCTGTTAAGTGGTGGTACAAAGGGAAGACGTTTTATTTTTCCCAGCGGGCAGGTTATGATTCACCAGCCAAGTGGCGGCGGACAGGGAGTAAGCGCCGACCTTGAAATTATGGCAGTGCAGATTCTGAAAATTAAACAACTGGGTGCTCATATTTTGGCAGATAACTGTGGCCAGACCTACGAAAAAATAATGAAGGACTTTGACCGTGATTTTTGGATGGATGCCAAAGAGTCTATTGCCTATGGCATTGTAGATGACGTGATGAGTAAATTGTAATAAATTTTTATTGAAACTTTTGGCCGGTTTAATCACCGGCCATTTTACATTCATCCCTTTTTTTTCAGCAAAATTGTTGAATCATTAAATACCCTTTTGCAGCAGCAGAGAGTAAGCAGTTACTTAACTTTACAAAATGCAGTTCGAAGATATTATTAATGCAAAACTAAGTAAGGACACCGACAGGCCACTGATGAGAAAGGAAGCTTTTCCGGTAAGTGAAGGATTGCAGGCCTATCTTAAAAAATATGACCGCGATATTACATTGCCGATCGCGTATAAAGATTTGCTGAATTACCGTTTTGCTACTTCGTTAAGAGATAAAAAAGGTAAATTAACGCATTGGGAAACGGCGGTGTACGATTTTAAAGAAATGGAATATTTAAAAGAAGGCCTGATTAAGACTTATGCCATTCTTAAAACAGAAGGTAATTTAAACTACGTAAAACACCTGGATGTTGAACGGATAGACTTTTGTGAATTTGGCAACAGTATGCCTTTTAGGATAAGGATCATTAATAAAATAAATGACAATTACGATCATTATTACATTAAGTCTATAGATGCATCGCGTATTTACGGGCTGGAACTGGAGCACCTGCTTTCGCCCAACCGCATTACTTTTTTGTATCATAAAAATACGCTGGTCGAAGAGCATATTCCCGGTATACCGGGTGATGTTTTTTTGCAAGACTATCTGGGCTTGCCCGAAACAAACAAAATACGCATTGCCAAAGAGTTTGTAAAATTTAATGAACGTTGTTTTGCCCGCTTGCTGGGCGATATGCGCAGCTATAATTTTGTGATAGATATTACGCCCGATATTGAAGATTATCAATACCGCATGCGTGCAATTGATTTTGATCAGCAATCGTACGAAGCAAAAAAAAATTTGTACCTGCCACAGTTTTACAAAGAGAACTTTGAGTATGTTGACCTTGTTTTAAAAAATTTAAGCCCGGGGGTAATTGAGCAATACCAGGCAGAAGAACGTACCACCATGGCTTACCGGGTAATAGCCAGCCGCAGGCAAATTATGGAGTTGCTCAACATAATGATTAAGGATGAGATATCTGAAAATTACAAAGTAAAATTGTTGCGCAACGAACTCAATGAGCATTTTAATTCTAACTATTTTTCAGGCTGTAACACCATGGGCGCAATCGTAAAACGCCAGTTGAAACAAATGCTGCAAAAGCATTTGATGCAGTTGCCAAATTAAATGGGCAATCAAAAAAACAGATATAATATTTTTTACCTTTCACATACCCTAACCTACTCTTAGAGCAGAAGACTTTTTTCAAAACTTTACTTTATTTCTTTTAGAACATTTATCTTCCATAGCCCCTGTTATTACGATTTAACAGTTGCTGCAACGTTCTATAACATAAGATTGTCTGTTATAAAGCAGGCAATTAGCTATATTTGCAGTCCATAAAATTAAACGAGCTTTAAACAGGTTACAATGGCCAAACAACAAACATTACACTGTTCTTTTTGCGGCAGAAGCCGCGATGAGGTTAAGATACTGATAGCAGGGCAGGAAGGGCATATTTGCGAAAATTGCGTAGAGCATGCCCAGGAAATAATCGGGCAGGAACTGATGATTTATCCTGATGCAAAACAGGGTGGTGCAGCAAATAAATTAACTGTAAAAAAACCCATCGAAATAAAAAAATTCTTAGATGAGTATGTAATAGGGCAGGATGATGCGAAAAAAATTCTGGCCGTAGCTGTTTACAATCATTACAAAAGATTAAACCAAAAGGTAGAAAATGATGTAGAGATTGAAAAGAGCAATATCATTATGGTGGGTAAAAGCGGGACGGGTAAAACATTGTTGGCTAAATCTATTGCCCGGATGTTAAACGTGCCCTTCGCCATTGTAGATGCCACTGTTTTTACAGAAGCTGGATATGTAGGAGAAGATGTAGAAAGCATGCTGAGCCGGTTGTTGCAGGCCTGTAACTACGATGTAGCAGCAGCAGAAAAGGGAATTGTTTTCATTGATGAAATTGATAAAGTAGCCCGTAAAAGTGACAACCCATCTATTACAAGAGATGTAAGTGGTGAAGGAGTACAGCAGGGTTTGCTGAAATTGCTGGAGGGAACGGAAGTATTGGTTCCACCGCAGGGCGGACGTAAGCACCCTGAACAAAAATTGGTAAAAGTAAATACACAAAATATTCTCTTTATCTGTGGAGGTGCATTTGATGGTGTTGACAGGATCATCGCCCGCCGTGTAAATACACATGCCATCGGGTTTAGTGTAAACAAAGAATTACAGGAATTTCAACAGAAGAATTTGTTACAGTTTATTAATGCCGTTGATTTAAAAACGTTTGGGTTAATACCGGAATTACTGGGCCGTTTACCTGTTATTACCTACCTGAATCCATTGGATGCACCTACGCTGCGCAACATTTTAACAGAGCCCAAAAATGCATTGATAAAACAATTTACCCGCTTATTTGAAATTGAAGGAATTGCTTTAAGTTTTGAACCTGCTGTGTTTGATTTTATGGTGGAAAAGGCGTTGGAATACAAATTGGGTGCACGAGGTTTACGTAGCATTAGCGAAAGCATTTTAACGGATGCTATGTACGAGTTGCCTTCTCAAAAAGTAAAAACATTTGAAGTAACATTGGAATACGCACAGCGTAAATTTAATACCAGTAAAATGAGTATGCTTAAAGTAGCGTAAGAAAAATAAATCATCAGGAGAACTGCAATTTTTAATTGCAGTTTTTTTTGTGCTAATACCT
>NZ_JACMOO010000276.1 GCF_014377975.1 Ferruginibacter sp. | reverse complement strand
TGTTAGAATGTACCTTTTCAACCATTGCTTCAAATTTATTCCTCTTTTCACGCATGGCTTTTAATCCCGTTGTTTCTTTGTCAAACATGGGCGATGCTTCCTGTTCGATGCTTACAGCATTATCAGTAAATAATTCACTTTTAGCCTGGTCGTATTCACCTTTACTGCAAAGTTCTTTAAGCCTGCCGGCAATTTGTTTTGTTGTCATACTGGTGGTGGATGTTGTTGACACAACGATAAATTTTTAGATTAAAAAAATAGAATTTCAGTAAAGAAGATCCCATAAATTAGGCCAAACCAAATTTTAAAAAACATTAAATTATTATTACCTTCTATAATCAGATGCCCTTGCCCGTTTATGAAGCAGTCTGGCGGACAGTTGTTTTGTTTGATTGAATGAGCAAATAATTACACACTTTTTATAAAGCGAACAGGCCATACTTGCAGAACTGAACAGGGGTAAAGCTATTACTACTGGCATAGGGTTTGGCTTTAGGCCGTAAAACCTTTCATGATAGGCATGGTCTTCCAGAGTTTTAAAAGCTATAATCCATTATCAACATATTTCTTCACTAAAAGGCAGATAGGTTTATTTTTGAAGAATGGCAGTAACTTCAGAAAATTAATCACCGTCAAAAATATCATAGAAAAATGGCAGAAGATACTCAAGAGCAAATTGAACAACTGGGCATTAATACGGTAAGGGTTTTATCGATTGATGCAGTGCAAAAAGCAAACTCCGGCCATCCGGGAATGCCGATGGGAGCAGCGCCAATGGGGCATGTGCTTTGGGCAACTTATATGCGCTACAATCCCACAAATCCCGACTGGCCAAACAGGGATCGTTTTATATTGTCCGCCGGACATGGCTGTATGTTGCAGTACAGTTTTTTATACCTTACCGGGTACGACTGTACGCTGGATGATCTTAAAAATTTCAGACAACTCAATAGTAAAACAGCCGGCCATCCGGAGCATGGTTTAATGCCCGGAATTGATGTTACAACAGGGCCGCTTGGTCAGGGCTTTGCCAATGGTGTTGGATTTGCCATTGCGCAAAAACATTTGGCGGCCAGGTTTAATAAGCCCGGTTTCGATCTTTTTAATTATAACATTTATGCCATCTGCAGTGATGGAGATATGATGGAAGGCGTTACGTCAGAAGCAGCCTCGCTGGCAGGCCATCTTAAGCTGGGCAACCTGATTTATTTGTACGATGATAACCATATTTCAATAGAAGGCAGTACAGGCATAACTTTTACAGAAGATGTAGCTAAACGTTTTGAAGCGTATGACTGGCATGTGCAGGTGGTGGAAGATGGAAATGATATTGCCGCAATAGGCGCTGCAGTAAAAAATGCAAAGGATGAAACCAGCCGTCCTTCCTTAATAAAAGTTCGCACGCACATTGCCTACGGTAGTCCCAATAAAGTAGATACTGCCGGAGCTCATGGTTCACCATTGGGGGCCGAAGAAGTAAAACTGGTAAAGAAATTTTTTGGATTTGATCCGGAAAAGTTCTTTGTTATACCCGAAGAAGTACTAAATTATTATCGTGCCATTGGCGAACAAGGAACGGCACTGGAAAAAGAATGGAATGAATTATTCAGCAAGTATAAATTATCTTTTCCCGGACTGGCAGCGGAATATGAAGCGGCATTGGGCGGAAAATTGCCTGAAGGATGGAAAGATAAGTTGCCCATGTTTGAACCATCGGATAAAAAAATGGCTACGCGGCAGGCATCCGGAAAAGTATTGAATGCTATTGCAGAAAGCCTGCCCAATTTGATTGGTGGTTCAGCCGACCTGGCACCTTCTACCGATACCAATCTTAACGGCTATGAATCATTTACGCCCAATAGTTATGATGGTAGAAATTTTCATTTCGGTATCCGGGAACATGCTATGGGCGCCGTTTTAAACGGAATGGCACTTACTAAAGGTGTGATTCCGTACGGTGCTACTTTCCTGATATTTTCTGAATACATGCGTCCACCAATCCGGCTGGCAGCCATCATGAAAATACGGCCTATTTTTGTATATACGCACGATAGTATCGGGCTGGGCGAAGATGGCACCACGCATCAACCGGTTGAGCAATTAATTTCACTTCGATCTATACCAAACATTACTTTGATACGTCCTGCCGATGCCAACGAAACCGCCCAGGCATGGCGTGTAGCGTTGGAACATACCACCGGACCGGTTGTGCTTGTTTTTACAAGGCAGGGTTTGCCCATCATTGACCAGTCTAAATTTGGTAAGGCTACCGAACTGGAAAAAGGGGCTTATATTTTATCGGATTCTTTTGTAGATCCACAGATAATTTTGGTTGCTTCGGGTTCTGAAGTAGATTTGATTTTGCAGGCACAGGCAAAGCTTACTGAAATAGGTATTGCCAGCCGGGTAGTGAGCATGCCCTCCTGGGAATTGTTTGAAAAACAGGATGCTGAATATAAAGAACAAATATTTCCATCGGCCATAAAAAAACGCCTGGCAGTTGAGGCAGGCTCGCCATTGGGATGGCATAAATATGTAACCGATGAAGGGGATGTTATTGCTATGACTGGGTTTGGTGAGTCTGCACCGGCAGAAGATTTATATAAATTGTTTGGGTTTACTGTAGAAAATGTGGTGAATAAAGCAATGGAATTATTGAAAATAAAATAAGTAATGGCGATAATAAACAATTAGCAGCTGTATATTAATTTGGTAAAAATATTATTGCCCAAACATTTATAACTATGTGCAACTTCATTGGCGTCGCACTCTTGTACTATAAAAACTATATGGAACTTTTATTAAAGCGTATCAGGTATTTTTTTATCCCGAACTTTTAAATAATCAATTTTGAAATTTCTGTTAGCCTTTTTAATTTTGAATTAAAAATTCTTTTCAATTTAAAAACTCATCATTCATAACTCATAACTAAAACAAAGTGAAAATAGCAATCGCGGCAGATCACGGCGGATACGAATTA
>NZ_JACMOO010000045.1 GCF_014377975.1 Ferruginibacter sp. | reverse complement strand
GTAAAAGAGGCCAGGGATAAAAAAGAAGCTTTGCGCAAAGAACAGAAAACAAACATGATGAGTATTTTAACCCCTGCGCAGAAAATAAAAATGGAAAACCTTAAAAAAAACAGGGAAGCAAAACGAGATGAAATAGTGGCAAAAAGATTAGATAAAATGAAAACGAAACTGAATTTATCTAACGACCAGGTGGCTAAAATAAAGCGCAGCAGGGAAGACATTCATAACCAGTCTAAAGACATCCGGGATAATGACCAGTTAAGCCGTACCGAAAAAAAAGAAAAACTGATGGTATTAAAAGAGCAGACTCAAAATAATTTAAAAAGTATTTTAACGCCCGAACAAATAAATAAAATAGAAGAATTAAAGAAAAACAGAATAGAAAAGAAACAAGCCAGATAAGTAATATTTTTCTCTGAAGGAATCAAGAGGCTGATTAACAAGTTATAAAATTTCACACAAAGCCAGGAGGCAGGCAAAAGAAAAAATGTGTTCCTATACTAAGTCAACTTTGTAACCTGGTATCGTTTGATATCGTTGTGTGAAATTGCTTTTGAGACAGCCTCATTTATATTGTGTAAAGCAATAGTAAAAGTATTTTAAATCGGTTGGCAACTTTATCCAATCCTCTTGCAGATAAGGCTTTTACAGCTTTTAGTTATATCTTCGCCTTTCACTCCTGTTGAAACAACAGTAAAAATCTACACAGTATGAGTCAGGCTCACTTCCAGCAATTTGTTGCTAAAAAAAAGAATAGTTTAATCAAAGAAGAATTTAAACAGGCAAAAAAGAAGGCGAAAAAAGACCGTGCAATAGCCATCGACAAACGTTTTGAAGAAAAAAGACGCCTGAAAGCAGCAGCCAGAAATGCAGTACCCGGAGCCCCGTCTCCCATTAAATCAGTTCCCAAAGCAAAAAGCAGCCAGCATAAAAAAGATGATAAAATTGCTGCCATTGAAAATAATTTTAACCAGGTAGAAAAAATAGTTGGCATAAAAAAAGAATATGCACCACCGGTTACCAAAGCGCCTGTTAAAACAGCCTTGGGCAAACCTATCGTAATAAGCAATGCATTGATGCCGCTGAATAAATTTTTAGCATACTGTGGAGTTTGCAGCAGAAGAGACGCAGTAACTATTATTAAAGAAGGTAAGGTAAAAGTAAATGACACCGTAATAATTGAACCTGCTTTTAAAGTATCTGAAAGAGATGAAGTTAAATTCAATGGTAAAAAATTATTTGTCAGTAAAAACCTGGTGTACATTTTATTAAACAAGCCAAAAGATTATATCACTACTACGGATGATCCGCAGGGAAGAAGAACTGTGTTGCAGCTTACCAAAATGGCTACTACCGAAAGAATTTATCCTGTTGGAAGATTAGATAGAAATACATCTGGTGTGTTATTGCTTACCAATGATGGGGAGCTTACGCAAAAGCTTTCTCACCCCAGTTATAATATTACCAAAGTGTATGAAGCCAGGTTAGATAAAAATCTTACCAAAGCTGACTTTGATAAAATATTAAACGGTGTAAAATTAGAAGACGGCGAAATAAAAGCAGACTCCCTGGCCTATGCGGATGCAAAAGATAAATCCATCATTGGTATTGAAATACACAGCGGCCGAAACCGCATTGTACGCCGCATTTTTGAACATTTGGGCTATGATGTAAAAGGGCTCGACAGGGTGATGTATGCCACCCTTACCAAGAAAAATGTTGAACGGGGCAAGTGGCGTTTTTTAAGTGAGAAAGAAGTGCGCTTATTAAAATACCTGAATGCATCACACAAGAAAATGATCCCTGAAAAAAAAGCTTCCAACAATATTGCAGATGATTAAAGAAAATGTATTTCCGGATAAGAAAAAAGCTACGGCTTCTTCAAAACCAACGGCAGGTGCGGGTGCGCTGTTAAAAGATTTAAGTACTATCACGCTGTTTGAAGATGATCATTTTATTGCCCTCAATAAACCTGCAGGTGTATTGTCTATTCCCGACAGAATGCAGACTGAACCTTCGCTGAAAGACAAGCTGATAGAAAAATATGGCAGCATATTTACCATACATCGGTTAGACAGAGAAACCAGCGGCATTATTTTATTTGCAAAAGATGCCGAAACACACAAGTATTTCTCCAAACAATTTGAAGAAAAAGCCATGGAAAAATATTACCTGGGATTGGTGCATGGCATGGCTGCCGAAAAAACAGGTAAGATTGGTGCAGCCATTATGGAACACCCCGTTTTTAAAGGGCAAATGGTGATTAACAAAAACGGAAAACCTTCTTTAACGGAGTACGAAGTGCTGGAAAATTTAGGTAAATACTCTTTGGTAAAATTTCAATTACATACCGGACGAACACACCAGATAAGGGTTCATTCAAAAAATGTCGGGCATCCCATTGTATGCGATCCTTTGTATGGCGATGGCAAACCTGTGATGCTTTCTGCCATCAAAAAGAAATTTAAACTAAGCAAGCACGATCAGGAGGAACGGCCCATGCTTAACAGGGTTGCACTGCATAGCTACGAATTAAAATTTAAAGATGCGCAGGATAAAGAATTCGATCTGGTGGCAGAACTGCCGAAAGATATGAGGGCACTAATACAACAATTGAAGAAAAATAAATAAAATCACAAGAGCCACTTTTCAGTGGCTCTTGTTGTATCAATAACAAAATAAAAGTCTATTTCAAATCAGGCTGAGGTGTATAACGCAAATACGGTTTTATAACTTTTACCCCTTTAGGAAATTTATTAATGGCATCTTCTGTACTTACAGATGGTACTACAATTACGTCTTCACCGTGTTGCCAGTTGGCAGGTGTGGCTACACTATAGTTGGCAGTTAATTGTAAAGAGTCTACCACCCTTAAAACTTCTACAAAATTTCTGCCGGTTGACGCAGGATAGGTAATGATTAGTTTCACTGTTCTATCGGGTGCAATAATTACCAATGAACGCACGGTAGCAGTAGCAGATGCATTGGGATGTATAAAATCATATAGTTCAGACACCTTGCGCTCATCATCGGCGATGATGGGGAAATTTACGGATACATTCTGCGTTTCGTTTATATCGCCTATCCAGCTCATATGCTTATCAACCGGATCTACACTTAATGCCAGTACTTTTACATTGCGCTTTTCAAATTCACTTTGTAAAGCCGCAGTACGGCCTAGTTCTGTCGTACACACGGGTGTATAATCAGCAGGGTGAGAAAATAAAATCCCCCAGGAATCCCCCAGGTATTCATAAAAATTAATTTCACCCAATGATGTTTTTTCTGTAAAGTTGGGAGCGATATCCCCTAAACGAAGGCTCATAATAAATAATTTAGGGTACAAATATACAACAATAGTCTATCAATCAGGTAGACTTAATTTTGTTTTTTTTTATTTTTATTTTTAGCTACCTTTCTTTTTATGTTATCAAAAAAGACTCAATATGCGTTGAAGGCACTCGGTTATCTGGCAGGTAAATATGGCGAAGGACCGGTACTGATATCCGACATTTCAAAGAAGAAAAAGATACCGATCAAGTTCCTTGAAACCATCCTGCTGGAATTAAAACAGGCGGGTGTACTGGAAAGTAAAAAAGGGAAAGGCGGTGGATATTACCTAATTCAATCGCCAAAAAAAACAACGCTTGCCCAGGCCATCCGGCTGGTGGGCGGCCCCATTGCTTTGTTACCCTGCGTGAGTATTAATTTTTATGAAAAATGTAAGGATTGCGATGAAACAATCTGTGGGCTCAATAAAGCCATGAGAATTACCAGAGATGCCACTTTGAAAATTCTGGAAAAGAAAACACTCTCCGAACTGATAGACAGACCCGACGTTCAAAAGTTATAAGTGATGAGTGATAAGTGTCTGTAACTTTTTTATCTTGCTTTTTTCTATAGAATTTTATCGACTTCTCCATCCAAAACAACTTATAACTTATACTTCATAACTCATAACTATTTAAAACTATCCGGACGACGCTCTTTTCAACTTCAATTTTCCGAACCTGGTTTTAACATCATCAATGGCTTTGTATAAATCATTTTTTCGCTCTACGTTGTTAAATAAATTTGCTTGAACAGCTTCGGTAGTTAACTCACTTAAACGTACGCCCAGCAAACGTATTGGCTTTCCTTTTTTATAAAGTTTATGAAACAATTCCTTTACCACCGGAATAATTTCATCATCGGCACAGGTTAACGGAATGGTTGTTTGACGGGAAGTAGTTTCAAAATCAGGATAACGAATCTTTACTGTCACACATCCTGCAACTTTTCCATCCTGTCTTAATTCAAAGGCAATTTTTTCTGTCAGCCTTACCAATTCGCTCATTAAAAAAACTGGCTCGCTTTTATTTTCATTAAAGGTATTTTCACTGGATATAGATTTTGCTTCCCGGTATTGCCTTACTTCACTATTGTGCAAACCAAAACTTTTATTCCATAAATCGTTGCCCCCTTTACCCAATCTTTCTTCCAGCTCTGCTTTTGTTTTAACACAAATATCATTGATAGTGTAGATGCCCATCGCTTTTAAAATCTCGTAGGTTTGGCCGCCCACACCAGGTATTTTATTTACAGGCAGCGGCGCTAAAAACTCTTTTTCTTTTCCAAAGGGCACCTGTAGATAGCCATTTGGCTT
>NZ_JACMOO010000275.1 GCF_014377975.1 Ferruginibacter sp. | reverse complement strand
TTTTGTGCTATTTCTGTGATGGATGCATTTAAAAGCAATTGCCCGTTGTCAACAATAACAACCCGGTCAATCAGATTATCCAAATCCCGTATCTGGTGGGTAGAAATAAAAATCATTCTCTCTTTATCGAAAACAGAAGAAATCAGTTTGCGGAAACGGATCTTGGATGGGATGTCCAACCCATTCGTTGGTTCATCCAGCAATAAAATTTTTGTGTTGCAGGCAAGTGCAAATGCAATGATGAATTTTTTTTGCTGACCAAAGGAAAGCGTATTGAGTTTACCCTGGTCTTTTACATCCAGTTGATTAAGATAATTATAAAATTGGTCTTTATTGAAAGCAGGGTAGAAGGGTGCAAACAGGTTCATGTATTTGTGGATGGTTAAGCCGGGTACATTCACTTCCTCAGGAATAAAGTAAATAGTTTGCAAAAAAGAAGGCAGTCTTTTTTTGGGTGAATAGCCATTGATGGTAATGGTGCCATCTGTCGGGAACAACAGACCCACAAGGTTTTTAAGCAGAGTAGATTTGCCCGCCCCGTTTTTACCCAACAAGCCATAGATGCTACCTTCGTTAAGGGTAAGGGTAAGGTTTTTATACAACAACTTTTTTTTGCTATAGCCGAAAGAAAGATTTTCAATTTGTATCATTAGTGTATTAGTTAAGTAGTACACTTCAAATATAAAAATATTTTTTGTTAACCACCAAATAATATTTTTTTTTGAATGGCAGCAGGGAAGGAGGAGTTTACATTGCTGATTTAGCTGGGGGACGATAATTTTTTTAAAAGCAATGTATTATTAGCAGATTGTATAGCTTCTTTTCCTGTTTTTTAATATTGCGATTCCCCTTTTTTATGCAAAGTGCCTGATACATTACCGGCAAAAGATTTAAAGGCGTAATATCCAATGCTGGTTTTGAAGGTAAAACTCCAACGGAATATTTTCTGATTTTACTAACACCACACCCGATAAATCATTTAAAGCAAATAAATTTACACCGTAAATTATTGGATGCAAATTTTGCCAGATTGGCATCAGTTATAGATTTTATAACCCAGTAATTTATCTTGAAAACAATAAAACATTTTTATTTTTACCAATGAATGTGGAAAAAAATACGCACCTTGTAAGATGGAATAAATATAATAAAAATGAGTATATCTTCTTTGTTAAATAGGTATTTTCTACTCTTTTTTATCTGTCTCATTACCTTTTTTAAAGTTGTGAGTAAATGAAAAATTGTTTATACAGTATTTTTTATAATTGCTGGTACACTTATAGATATTTCTACTGCAGTCAAACATTTTACAAATTTTTTAAAAAGAAATTTTAGTAAGGATTATGAGTATCAGCAAGCGTTCTTCATTGAAGGTGATAAAGTTTTTTAAGGCGTTGGGGCCAGGTTTGGTTACCGGGGCAAGTGATGATGATCCTTCCGGAATTGCAACTTATTCACAAGCGGGCGCAAGGTTTGGGCTAGCCACTTTGTGGGCGGCATTGTTTACTTTTCCGCTGATGGCCGCCATACAGGAAATGTGCGCAAGAATTGGTATCATGACTTCTGTTGGGCTTACCACTACTTTAAAAAAACATTACTCAAAACCATTGTTGTATTTAATGATGGTTTTGAGCGTTCCTGCTATCATACTAAATATTGGTGCTGATATTGCCGGTATGGGTGCGGTTGCCAACCTGATGTTTCCGTCTGTGTCTCCTATGATATTCAGCGTGGCTTTTACTTTTTTGTTAATGGCACTCATTATTTATTTACCCTATTATAAACTGGTAGCTATTTTAAAATATTTATGCCTGTCGCTGCTTTTGTATATTGCCGTGCCTTTTTTTACACATCCAAATTGGCTGCAGGTTATTAAAAATACCTTTGTGCCCAACATACAATTCAATAAAGATTTTGTTGAAATAATTGTAGCCATTTTAGGTACTACCATTTCGCCTTATTTATTTTTTTGGCAGGTAACTATGGAAGCTGAGGGTATAAAATCATTTAGGAAATTACTATTAGCCCGTAAAAAAAAATTAAAGGGTGAAGAAGACGCTGCCACCACAAAAGTAAAAGAAAAAAAAATTATTTCATTATTGATAAAAAAAATGCAGGTGGATGTAAATTTTGGAATGCTGTTCAGTAATGTTGTAATGTTTTTTATAATACTTGCCACAGGTTCGGCGTTATTTACACATGGAATTACGCAGATTGATACTGTTGAACAAGCAGCAAAAGCACTGCAACCCGTCGCCGGAAAAGCATCTTATCTATTTTTTACAATCGGGGTTATTGGTACGGGGTTACTGGCTATTCCGGTTTTAAGTGGCTCTTTATCTTACATTGTTTCTGAAACCTTTGGGTGGAAAGGTAACCTGGATAAAAAGTTTTTTCAGGCAAAGTCTTTTTACATCATTATTATCATTTCGCTTTTACTGGGCTTATTGATTAATTATTGGGGGCTTAGCCCAATTAAGGCATTGTTATACACCGCTATCTTATATGGATTAACCTCTCCTTTTTTAATTGCCGTTATTTTACACATAGCAAACAATAAGAAAATAATGAAAGAAAATACCAACAGCAAGCTCTCGAATGTTTTAGGTTTTGTAACATTAATTGTTATGACCGCGGCAGCCATTGCATTAATTTATTTACAATTTTAATTATTGATAATAGCAAGTGCCCATACATTGCAACCCATGCTCTCAAATTTTTCATGCGGTAAAATGGAACAGTTATTACTTCAATATCCAATGGTTGCAGCAAGGCGGTAAGTTGCCGGATACCCTCAGGATTGGTGCGTTTAGTATGATCAACAGATAGTGTATGTTCATCCAGCCATCCAACATCGCCATGCCTAAGTGCCGGCAGTGGTAATGCCGCCCAGCTTATTAAACTCCAGAACTTTATAAACCTTTTGCCGGGTATAGGTTTCATGTACTTTTACGGTCTAGCTAATACTGCAAAAAATCAGCCTCCATCTGTTGAGTTATAAGTTATGAGTTATGCGATTTAAACGTAAAATGCATAACTTATACCTTTACAAAATCTAAAGGTTACCTGATTTTTACCTTCATCCAATTTAGTACTAAAAAAAAGTTAGCTATCATTTAACTTGCAATGTGAACAATTCATAACTCATAACTCAAAAAGGATGTCTTTTAAAAATAAAGTTGCCATAGTAACCGGAGCAGGGCAGGGTATTGGCCTTGAAATATGCAGCCAGCTTGCTAAGGAGGGATCGAAAGTTATTTTAAACGATGTAGATGAAATCCTGGCCGCCAGTGCAGTTAAACAAGTGATAGATGCTACGGGCGAAGCATGTATTGCATTTGCGGGTGATGCCAGCGAACCAGCATTCATCCAACGAATGGTGGACACTGCTGTTGCAAAATATGGACACTTAGATATTGTAATCGCCAATGCCGGTATTACTTTATTTGGAGATTTTTTTACCTATTCGCCGGAAGCTTTCTTAAGGGTAATGCAGGTAAATCTGGCCGGTACTTTCTTTTTAGCGCAGGCTGCTGCTAACCAGATGAAACTGCAGCCATCGGGAGGTTCGCTGTTATTTACATCTTCGGTAACCGGCCACCAGGCGCATAAAAACCTGGCAGCTTATGGCATGAGCAAAGCTGCTTTGGAAATGCTGGCAAAAAATTTGGTGATTGAATTATCGCAATATAAAATAAATGTCAACACCGTTGCTCCGGGTGCCACCTTAACTGAACGCACTATGGATGATCCTGAATACGCTGCCACCTGGAGCCGCATAACGCCCATGGGAAGGGCCGCCACTGTTACAGATATAGCCAATACCGCTTTGTTTCTTGTATCAGAGAAGGCAAGGCATATTACCGGGCAAAGTTTAATTGCAGATGGTGGCTGGACCTGTATCAGCCCTTCACCTTTTTAAAATAGCTTTTTTACAAAAATATAAGTTGATAGATACAAGCCTATCTTACCTTTAAACCGAGCGCAGGAAAATGATTGAATTACTAAAAAAAATTATTCCCGAAAACCGCATTAAAGCCAGATATATTGATCTTGTATCTTTTGCAGCAGATGCAGGTTTTTATCACCTGTTACCAAAAGCCGTTGTGCAGCCGGTAACGGAAGAAGAGATCATTTTGTTATTTCAATTTTCGCAGCAACATACCATTCCGCTTGTCTTTCGAACCGGTGGCACCAGCCTTTCGGGTCAATCTGTTACAGATGGTATTTTGGTTGACCTTAGCCAGCATTGGAATAAAATAAAAGTAGAAGACAATGGCGATTCAGTGCGGGTGCAACCGGGTATTACTGGTGCCATGGTAAATACTTACTTAAAAAAATACAATAAAAAAATTGGTCCCGATCCATCCAGCATCAGTGCCGCAATGATGGGGGGAATTCTTTCCAACAATGCCAGCGGTATGTGTTGCGGCGTAAAATTAAATTCTTATCACACCACAAAATTTATACGGTTTATTTTACCCGATGGTAAAATTTTCAACACCGAAAATCAACTGGATTATGATCGTTTCGAAAAAGAATGTGCTCCATTAGTCGATAGCCTGCTGGATATAAAAAGTGAAGTGCATCAGAACGAACCATTGTATAAAAAGATCCGGATAAAATACCAGACAAAAAATACGGTAGGCTATTCTTTAAATGCATTTATTGATCATGAACATCCGCTGGATATTCTGGCGCACCTGTTGATTGGTGCAGAAGGTACACTTGCTTTTATTGCAGAAGCTTTATTACAGACGGTGCCCGACTATCCTTTTAAATCAACTGCACTATTGTATTTTCCTACTATTGGTGCGGCCTGCGAGGCCATTATGCCGCTTAACAATGCAGGCGCATCCATGGTTGAACTAATGGATAGGGCTTCGCTGCGTGCAGTAGAAAATTTGTCTGGTATGCCAGCTATTGTAAAATCATTGCCTGATACTGCGGCTGCTTTATTGATCGAATTCCAGGAAAATAGCTGGACAGTTCTGGAAGAAAGGGTTAGTACATTCCTGTTATCAACAGCAACACTTTCTTTATACAATGCACCGGTATTTACAAGTGATACGGCAGAGCGGGATTTTTTATGGAAAGTAAGAAAAGGACTTTTTCCTGCGGTGGGTGCAGTACGGGCAAGTGGTACCACTGTAATATTGGAAGATATTGTGTTTCCCGTCGAAAAATTAGGCTATGCCATTGCTGATCTTCAGAAATTGTTTAAACGATACGAGTATACCAATGCCATCATTTTTGGCCATGCCAAAGACGGCAATATTCATTTTGTTATCACGCAATCTTTTGATACACCACAGCAGATTAAGCGGTATGATTTGTTTATGCGGGAAGTAATTAATCTGGTGGTGAAAAAGTATGACGGGTCTTTAAAAGCAGAACATGGTACCGGCAGAAACATGGCTCCTTTTGTTGAAACAGAGTGGGGAAGCGAAGCTTATACCATAATGAAAAAGATTAAGCAGGCGATTGATCCGCACTTATTATTAAACCCTGGTGTGATCATTAATGAAGATAAAAATGTACACCTTAAAAATTTGAAACAATTACCGCCGGTAGAAGAAGAAGTAGATAAATGTATTGAGTGTGGTTACTGCGAACACATATGTCCGAGCCGCAATATAACTACTACGCCCAGACGCAGAATTGTAATCAGGAGAGCATTAAAGAAGCTACAGTTAGAAGGCGAAACTGCCAAGTATGAATTGCTGTTAAGCCAATCAAAATATGATGTGCTGGATACCTGCGCCGTAGATGGTTTGTGCGCAACGGCCTGCCCGGTAGATATTAATACCGGCGACCTGGTAAAACGTTTGAGAAGGGAAAATCATAGCGCAAAAGCGAATAAGTTTACATTGTTTATTGCAAAGCATTTTAAATTAACGGAGCAGGTAGTAAGGGTTGCATTAAAAATGGGCGTTGGGATAAATAAATTGTTCGGTAAAAATACTATGACAAAATTAACCGGCGGCTTAAAGAAAATGATTTCTGCCATTCCATTATGGTCAGCACAAATTAATAACCCTCCTCATCTTGCCATTTTAAAAAACAACAATGCTGTAACTAACTCTAAAAATACAATTGTATATTT
The DNA here is from genome assembly GCF_014377975.1 of Ferruginibacter sp. Taxonomy (GTDB): domain Bacteria; phylum Bacteroidota; class Bacteroidia; order Chitinophagales; family Chitinophagaceae; genus Ferruginibacter. The sequence goes on along the minus strand of NZ_JACMOO010000275.1, from coordinate 33,356 downwards.
TCCTGCATGCATTTCAAGGATGTTGGGTACCTATGAAGGAAAGAAAAAAAACATACTGCAAACCTTTATAAGTATTTGCAACAAATCTGGACTGGAGGTAAAAGTATTGGACAATGTTAACGGCAGTTGCTGCAGCCAGATTTTTTCGTCAAAAGGATTTAAAGATGCAGCAGGTTTCACAGCTAATTCGATTGTAGAAAATTTATGGAAAAGCAGTAATGGCGGTAATTTTACTATTGTGATTGATGTAAGTTCCTGTGCGTATACTTTGCACCATTTACGACCTATACTTACAGAAAAAAATAAACAAAAATTTGACCAGCTGACAATCCTTGATAGTGTTGACTTTTTGTATGACAAAATAATGCTGACAGCGAATGTAAAACATAAAAAAAACAGGATTGTATTGCACCCCGTTTGTTCCCTGGAAAAAATGAATACAACGCATAAATTTATACATCTTGCCAAGCATTTTGCAGCAGAAGTACTTGTGCCCAAAAACACGGGTTGCTGTGGCATGGCAGGCGACCGTGGATTTTTATTCCCGGAAATACCCGCCGCCGCTACCAGGCCTGAAGCAAATGAAGTGATGGCGCAGGAATTTGATGGTTATTACTCCTCAACCAAAACCTGCGAAATGGCGATGTCGGATGCTGTAAAGAAAAATTATGAATCTGTATTATACCTGGTGGATGAAGCCATATAGTATTAAAAGATTTGTTAAAAAAAGCAGTTAAAAAATCAGTAAACTACGTTTACAAAAATAAAATAACCTGTTAAAAGAAAGCAAACAAAAATATAAAACCTATTACCGGCATTGTTTTTTCTGATTATAAATTTAATAAAATATTGTAATTATGAAAAAATTAATAAGTTATTCAAGCGTGATTTTATTGCTGGCAATTGTATTTTCAGCATGTAAAAAAAACAATATCATTACCACCCCTTCTGCAAGCCTGATGGCTTTTAATCTTATTACTGATAAAGATGCTGTTTTTATCACACTTTCAGGAAATAGGTTAACCAATACTCCCTTGGGTTATACAAGTTTTACCGGGGGGTATCTACCGATATATATTGGTTCAAGAGATGTAAAATCAATTGACGCAAACACCGGTACAACATTAGCTTTAAGTACCAAGGTTTTTGCAGATAGTATGTATTACTCTCTTTTTACAATTGGTAAAAATGGCAGTTACCGCAATGTAATTGCAAATGACTCTTTAAATAAACTAACTATTTCAACAGGTCAGGCTTTTGTAAGGTATATTAATGCAATACCGGATTCTACTGTTTCGCCGTTGGTTATCATTTCATCCAATGGAAGCAATATAGTTAATACCACTGCGGGTTTTGGAACTGTATCTGGTTTTACAAAAGTGAATGCAGGTAATATTAATGTGGGAGTAAACAGCGGTGACAGTATTTCCGCATCCCGTTCTATTGCTGTAGAAGAATCGAAGGCATATACCATACTGCTAACGGGTATCCCTAACGCAGCAGATTCAACAAAATCTGTTAAGATAAAGTACATCACGAATGGTACCATAACACCATAAACAATACTTATATTTTATACAAGGCTTCGGTTTTAACCGGAGCTTTTTATTGTCTTAATAATTTTGAAGATGCATTTACAGGATTTTTATTTTTAGCAAATGAGGTGAAGGGTCTCAGGTTATTTTTAGTCCAAATTTTTACCAGTTTCCCGGCCTTTACACGTAAGCATTTGCTGTTGTATTAGGTACTACTTTAATTTTTAATTGTACCACAAACCTGCTGCCTTTGCCGGGCTTAGAAAAAACTTTTATGGTACCACCATGCTGTTGTACAATTTGCCGCGATAAACTAAGGCCAATACCTGAGCCATTTTCTTTGGTGGTGAAAAAGGGAATAAAAATATCTTCCAGTGCTTCGGGTTCTATACCGGGTCCATTATCTGTTATTTCTATAAACAGAAATTGATTTTGCGCAAAGCTTTTTATATCAATGGTTCCGTTTACAGTGTGTTCCAGCGCTTCTTTTGCATTCTTTACCAAGTTAATCAGTACCATTGAAAGCTGCTCAGCATCTGCCTGTATAAGTTGATCAACTGCTTTGTTTTCTACTGTTAAGAAAATATTGGCAACTACCATTTCAGGTTGTAATAAATTCATGATTTGTAGAATCAGCGGTTCCATATTTACTTCAGCAAACGAAGGTGCCGGAATGCTGGTAAAGCTGCGGTATCCATCTACAAAATTAATCATTCCAATGCCCCTGGTTTCAAGTGTTTGCAGGGCTTCCTGTAAATCTCCCTTTGCTCCATTGTCATTTGCTGTGGCGGGTAATTCTGTATCCACAATATGTTTCATGGTGCCAATCAATGATAAAATAGGGGTGAGAGAATTCATGATCTCATGGCGTAGTACACGGGTTAAATTTTGCCATGCTTCTACTTCTTTTTGCTGCATTTCCGACTGTATGTTTTGTAAAGAAACAAGGTTTTTAATTTGTCCGCCCAGCCGGATGGCAACAATATTTACAGACAACTGGATACCATTAAGCCCCTGGTACAAAAAATGTTTTTCCTCTGTAACCATTAATTTATCTGCCAATTCAAGATGATTTGCTTTTAATTCTGTAATATTTTTGAGCCGGTAAAACCCGAGTAACTTGCAGGCCGCACTGTTGCTGAGTTCTATGCGCCCATACTGATCGTACAACAGCAACCCTGTTTGCACATTTTGTATAATTGTATTTACAAGATGCAGACTGGCTTCATTTTCTGCCCTTATTTTACGAAAGGCTTCCAGTACTTTATTAAACTGTTTGTTAAGGCCCTGGAAGCTTTTTCCAAAAGTATTATCGGAAGAAAATTTTATGCTGAAATCATCATACTGGATGGAGTCAAAAAAACGGGTCAGTTTACGGTTGGTAGCATTGGTATAATAAAACAGGTTTACACCACGGTAAAAGATTACACCAAATAATAATACAGCAATGAGCCAATAAATGGCGTCGGTATTTGCAAGGTATATTTGCACCAGGCAATATGCCAATGCCGTCGATAAAATAATGATCAACACAATGCGCCAAAGCAGTCCAATAAAAAAGCGTTTAAAAATCACGGAGGATGTTTGTTTGTAGATTAAAGATATAAAGTTAATAGCAACAGCAAAGGTCCGAAGGCCAACGTGATTAAGATAAGGTTTATAATTTAAATGAGGGGATGAATTGCAGGGATAAATTGCACGGATGAATTGCACGGATGAATTGCACGGATGAATTGCACGGATGAATTGCACGGCCCTTCAGGGCCGTGAAAAAAGAATTGATTATCCTTTTCGGGCTTTAGCATCGGTTATTTACTACTTCTATCTTCAAAATCTATAACTTAGTTGCTTAATTAAAACTTGCTTCGCATGAAAAATATTTCTTGTTTTTTTGTACTGCAATTATTATTGTTTGTTGTTGGCAACGGTCAGCAAAAAACAACCACTAAAACTTCTAAAACGAACCATCCTGCCTGGATCATGCAGGGAAATATTTATGAAGTAAACGTGCGGCAATACACACCGGAAGGAACTTTCAACGCATTTGCAAAACACCTGAACCGGCTGAAGAATATGGGGGTGCAAACGTTGTGGTTTATGCCGCTGAATCCTATCAGTAAAGTAGATAGAAAAGGAACGCTGGGCAGCTATTATGCCGTATCTGATTATACTTCCATCAACCCTGAATTTGGAACCCTCAGGGATTGGAAACAACTTGTTAAAACCATTCATACAAAGGGGATGAAAGTAATCATTGATTGGGTGCCCAACCATACCGGTGGCGATCACCACTGGTTAAAAGAACAACCAGATTTTTTTGTGAAAGATGCCAACGGCAATGCAGCAGTGGCGGCAGACTGGGCCGATACAAGACAACTGGATTATAAAAATCCTGTGATGCAGGACAGCATGATTGCCTGCATGAAATACTGGCTCAGCAAAACAGGCATTGATGGCTTTAGGTGTGATGTTGCATGGAACGTGCCCGGATCTTTCTGGAGTAAATGCATTGGACAGTTAAAGCAAATAAACCCTGCTATTTTTATGCTGGCAGAAGGCGACAGGCCTTATTTAAGTAGGAACGGATTTGATGCAGTGTATCCCTGGGATATGTTTCACATGATGATAAAAGTGGCTGCAGGTGAAAGGCCGGCCTTTGCATTGGATAGTGTAAGAACCTATGATGACACTGCATTTGCTGCTAAAGAGATACAGATGTATTTTACCAGTAATCATGATGAAAATAGTTGGAACAAAGCAGACTATGGCGTTTTTCCCGGAGCTTCACATGCACCATTTGCGGTGTTTACGCAAACGATGGTAAACAGTGTTCCTTTAATTTACAGTGGTCAGGAAGAACCCGTTTTAAAACCATTGGAGTTTTTTGAAAAGGACCCGATTAGTTTTAATAAATTTCAAAGGGCGGCTTTTTATAAAACCTTACTGAACCTCCGTAAAATAAATCCGGCGCTTGCGGCCGATGCTTCGTTTAAAAAAATAAATGCAGGTGATGACAAATCCTTGTATGCTTTTACAAGAGAAAAGAATGGCAATAAAGTATTGGTGATATTGAATCTTACTGCAACCCAACAGGCGGTAACTGTAACAGATAAAAAATTATGGGGAAAGCCTTACAATGTGTTTATGGGTAATACAGAAATATTAAACGGGCGCCAATGGATGATTGAGCCTTGGGGTTATGTGGTGTATACTTACACCAAAAAGTAGTGAAAAATACCGGTTTATTATTTAAAATGCTGAAGGATAGCTCTTCACGCCAATCTCTCTTTTTTTTGAAACAGGTTATAGTGCCACAATACTTTTTGTTACAGCAGGTTGTTTGCTGGTTGGGGATATGGGACCTGTCGAAAATATATTTAAGCGTGATTTGTTGTATGCATTCACAACAACCAATGGAGATATCATTATTTCAATTTTACCGGCGGTATTATTTTTAAAAATAGTATGAAGAAAAGTTAGGTTTAGCAGAGCAACAAAATCATCATGATTTGAACATTAATAATGGCTTTTATTTTAAGTAATGGACTTTGATTATCGGTCGTTGCCGACGTAATTTTAAACAATAAAAGCGCTTCAGGATTAACGTTTAAAAATATTGCCCATGATCTTAGTTCTCAATTTCCTGGAGTTTTTCAGATTGAAATATGTCTGTTCATTTTGATTCCATTATTTCACCTTCTTCTATCAAAAAAAATAAAAACAGAATAATTCCCATGCCTTATTATAAAAGTACCAAATACCCGTTTTGCCACTGCCATTGTTGATGTTGTTGCAGTATATTAATGAATGATGAGCATAAATTGATGTAGCCATTTAAACTGTTGCGCTATTTGTTAGATTGCACGGAAGCAGTAATTAAAAAATTTGCTCCATTTTACCGGTACTTTCTTTTTTTACAATATCATCTTCAAATGAAACAAAAAATACGGTGCATAATTTTGATGGTTGTTTTTTTACCATTTATCATGTCAGTAAAAGCACAACAAAACGTACATCCCCAATCCACTACCTACGAGTGGCCGACAGATGAACTCGTAAAAGCAAAATTAGACAAGTGGCAGGATCAGAAATTCGGCATGATCATTCACTGGGGATTATATGCAGTACCGGGCATTATTGAATCATGGTCAATCTGTAACGAAGACTGGATTGAACGGGACAGCAGCTCTAATTACAATGATTATAAAAACTGGTACTGGGGTTTGAAAAAAGATTTTAACCCTGTAAAATTTGATCCGGATCAATGGGCCAAAGCCGGCAAAGACGCAGGGATGAAATATGTGGTGTTTACTACCAAACACCATGATGGTTTCAATATGTTTGATACCAAACAAAGCGATTTTAAAATATCCAGCGGGCCCTTCGCCAATAACCCAAAAGCAAATGTTGCCAAGTTTGTTTTTGAAGCATTCAGAAAAAATGATTTTATGATCGGTGCTTATTTCTCCAAGCCCGACTGGCATTCTGAAAATTACTGGTGGCCTAAATATGCTACACCAGACAGAAACACGAATTATGATATCCGTAAATTTCCCTGGCGCTGGAATAAATTTAAAGAGTTTACTTATAACCAGATCAGCGAGCTGATGCATGACTATGGTTCTATGGATATTTTATGGCTGGACGGAGGCTGGGTTCGTCCGTTGGAAACCGTAAATGAAGAAGTACGGAGCTGGGGTGCAGCAATACCAAATTGGAGCCAGGACATTGATATGCCCCGCATTGCAGACATGGCAAGAACAGCACAACCGGGTTTATTAATTGTAGACCGTACCGTACATGGCCCTTACGAAAATTATCAAACACCCGAACAAAAAATTCCTGAAAACCAACTGGATCATCCATGGGAAAGTTGTTTAACGCTGGCCAATAACTGGGGCTATGTACCCAACGATCAGTTTAAATCTTCTGCCAAAATTATTCATACTTTAATTGAAGTTGTAGCCAAGGGAGGAAGCCTGTTATTAGGTATTGGACCAAAGCCGGACGGAACACTTCCTGATACAGCCATTGTGCGGTTAAAAGAAATTGGCAAATGGGTGAAAGTGAATGGCAGTGCACTGTACAACACACGAACAACTCCTTACTATCAAGAAAATAATATTTATTTTACAAAAAATAAAACAGGTAAAGTAAAATATGCATTGGTATGTTTGGAAGAAAAGTCAGTGATGCCTGCTACCATTCAATGGAAAACAAACCTGCCTGCAAAAGGCACTAAAATGAAGTGGCTGCAAACAGGCGAAACAGTAAAATGGATAATAGCCAACGGCGTGGTAAATGTGAAGCTGCCAAAAAAATTGTCAAAACATACCGTTGCGTATCCGGCGTTGGCTTTTTCATTTGCAAGCGCCGGATTGTAACCCGGCACCATTCAATAACAAAAAATAAAACAAGCGTTTGCCATCAAAACATCCGTGAAGCTTTCCTATCTTTAACGGGTACTTTTTTCCTGTCATTTTGAAAACATTTTTACTCTAATTTTATTACTGAACACTTAAACACCAAAAATGGCTGCAACAACAATCCTGAAAGTTCCTGCAAATAACCTCACTTCGCCGGCTAAAAGTAATGGCCCGATCATTATCATTGGTTCACTGTTTTTTATTTTTGGTTTTATTACCTGGCTAAATTCCGTGTTGATTCCTTACCTCAGAATTGCGTGCGAGCTCAATAATTTTGAATCGTATCTCGTAGCATTTGCATTTTATATTTCTTACCTGGTAATGGCCATTCCATCTGCCAGAGTTTTAAAGGCAATTGGATTTAAACGTGGTATGGCAGTGGGTTTAGGTGTTATGGCATTTGGCGCACTGATATTTATTCCGGCAGCAATGACCAGAACTTACAGTTTGTTTCTACTAGGTTTATTTGTACAAGGTACAGGATTGGCCATTTTGCAAACGGCATCCAATCCATACATTACCATCCTTGGTCCAAGAGAAAGTGCTGCAAAAAGAATCAGCATCATGGGCATTTGTAACAAGGTGGCTGGCGCCATTGCGCCGATTGTATTAGGTGCCATCACGCTAAAAAATGTAGACGTTTTAAAACAACAATTACTAACAATGCCTGCTGCCGAAAAAGCGGTGCAATTAAATGAACTGGCATCAAGAGTAATTCTTCCCTACATCTGCATTATTGTTGTACTGATAATTCTTGCGATAGCCATTAATTTTTCCCATCTTCCGGAAATTGATACAGAACATGAAGATGAAGCAGTGGCAAAGGCCAATAGCAATAAAACAAGTGTATTTGATTTTCCGCATTTGATGCTGGGGGTACTCACTTTATTTTTATATGTGGGTGCAGAAGTACTGGCAGGAGACACCATCATAAGTTATGGCGCATCACAGGGCATACCATTGTCTACGGCTAAATTTTTTACCACCTGTACATTGGTTGCTATGATTGCTGGATATATTGTAGGGATCATTACTATACCAAAATACCTTAAACAAGGTACAGCCTTGAAGTTTTCGGCAATAATTGGCGTTGTGTTTTCCATTATTGCTATCCTTACATCAGGATATACTTCTGTTTTATTCATCGCTTTACTGGGTCTTGCAAATTCTTTAATGTGGCCGGCAATCTGGCCGCTGGCAATTGCAGACCTTGGCCGCTTTACAAAAATAGGGTCATCATTTTTAATCATGGCAATTGCAGGCGGAGCAATACTTCCATTGATTTACGGCCGTCTGGCAGACGTATTAAATCCACAACATGCTTATTTTATCTTAATACCCATTTACCTGTTTATTTTATATTATGCAACCATTGGCAGTAAGATCAGGAAATAAAAGCAACCATAATTTTTAGCAGTATGATAAAGTAAAGTGAAGCAGAAGTAACAAAAGTTTTACAAACCTCTTTTCATGAAGCAAATAAATTTTTTTATAATTATTGCAATAATAATTGCAGGTTGCACCATTGCCAATGCGCAGGTCATCCCATTATTCAGAAACGAAAAAGCGCCAGGAGAAGAAAGAATCAGGGACCTGTTGCACAGGCTTACGTTACCGGAAAAAATTGCAATGCTGGGCAATAGCAGTCCGGCAGTAAACCGGTTAAAAATACCTGCCTATAACTGGTGGAACGAATCCCTGCATGGATTGGCAAGAGCAGGCGAGGCTACGGTATTTCCACAGGCCATCGGCCTGGCCGCCACTTTTAATGATGCATTGTTGCAGGAAGAAGCGGCAGCTATTTCAACAGAGGCAAGAGCCAAATACAATCTTGCTGCAAAAATGAACCGCCATCTTTGGTACATGGGGCTCACTTTCTGGTCGCCAAATATCAATATCTTTCGTGATCCACGCTGGGGCAGGGGGCAGGAAACGTATGGCGAAGATCCTTTACTGACTTCAAAAATGGGCACGGCTTATGTAAATGGTTTACAGGGCAACGATGCTAATTATTTAAAAGTAGCAGCTTGTGCAAAACACCTTGCAGTGCACAGCGGACCCGAAGCCCTGCGGCATAATTTTAATGCGGTGATAGATGAAAAAGATCTCCGGGAAACCTACTTGTACGCATTTAAAAAACTGGTGGATGCCAATGTGGAAGCAATCATGTGTGCTTACAACCGGGTTAATGGTGAGCCTTGCTGTACCGGCAAAACATTGATTACGGATATTGTAAAAAATGAATGGCATTTTAAAGGTCATATCGTAACGGATTGCGGTGCACTGTCTGATATCGTCAACATCCCCGGAGTAACTACTACCCAGACAGCGGTTGCGGCGGCAGCCATAAAAGCGGGCATCAACCTGGAGTGCGGCGATATTTTACAGCAAGATGTATTGGCTGCAATACACCAGAACTTATTAACTGAGGCCAATGTGGATGTGGCTTTAACCGGTATCTTGCGCACGCAAATGAAACTGGGTATGTTTGATAATGATGATTCGGGCAACCCATATAGCCGGTATGCGGCAGACAGTGTACACAATGCGTATCATGTTGCATTGGCCAGAAAGGCAGCACAGCAAAGTCTGGTATTGCTGAAAAATAATGGCGTATTGCCACTGCCAAAAGACAAGTACGAATCGATTTTGGTGACGGGTGCCAACGCGGCGTCGCTGGAGGCAATGGTAGGTAATTATCATGGCATGAGTGGTGATATCGTAACGATTGCAGAAGGCATTACAAAAGCCGCCGGGCCAGCCACAGTGGAACAGTACGACCAGGGTAGCGACTATGCCGATATAACGCATTTTGGCGGTATCTGGGTTTCTCAAAACAGCGATATTACCATTGCGGTAGTTGGGTTAACACCACTGCTGGAAGGCGAAGAAGGGGATGCTTTTTTATCTGCTTCCGGGGGCGATAGGGCAACCATGAGTTTACCGAAGGCACATATTGCTTTTCTAAAAAAATTAAGGGCTGCTTCTTCAAAACCAATTGTAGTGATTGTGAATGCCGGCAGTGCGGTTGATATATCCGCCATTGCCTCGTATGCAGATGCGATTCTGTTAGCCTGGTATCCAGGGGAGCAGGGAGGTACTGCCGTTGCCGATATTTTGTTTGGCAACCTGTCCCCTTCAGGCCGCTTGCCCATTACCTTTTACCAATCGCTGAATGATTTGCCGGACTATGCCAGTTACAACATGAAAGGCCGAACCTACCGCTACTTTAATGGCCCGGTTCAATATCCTTTTGGGTATGGATTAAGTTATACCAGTTTTAATTATAAATGGTTGCAGCAGCCAAAGTTGGTTTACCAAATAACAGACACAGTTCGATTATCCATAGGTGTTGGCAATAGCGGTAATTTTGATGGTGATGAAGTGGTACAGGCATACATTGAATATCCCAAACTGCAAAGAATGCCGCTAAAAGAATTGAAAGCCTTTAAAAGAGTAACTGTTACAAAAGGCAACTCAACAGCAACCGTAATAAATATCCCCGTGAGTGAATTGCAAAAATGGAGTCTGGAAGAAAATAAATGGAAATTATATAAGGGAACCTACACAATTTGTATCGGAAAAAATTCGGGAGATTTTGTTTTGAAGAAGAGTTTTACAGTGAAGTAAATATCAATATATTTACCCGCACATTCTTCGGCGGCAGTGACACTGTTTGCAGCGATGAACTTTAGTAAAAGGTGTAACCTCTGTGTGCGTTTGCTATTTTTTAAATGATTGATTTTTATGATCAGGCCAACGCCTTCTCCCGGTAAGCCTTGGGCGACAGACCCGTAGATTTCTTAAAGAATTTATTAAAGTTGCTCAACGTTCTGTAACCGCAGTTAAACGCCACTTCGGAAACATTGTAACCAGTTTCGGTAAGTATTTTACAGGCATTGGAAATCCTGATTTCATTAAGGTAAGAAAAGAAGCATAGTTTAGTTTTTTGTTTAAACATTCTGCAAAAAGCGGGCGGGGTAAGGTTGGCTACTTTTGCTATGGCTTCCAGGGTGATGTCTTCGTTATAATTTATACTAACGTAATTAAAAACTTTGCTCAAACGGTCGGAGGTATTGTCAGTCATTTTTCCTTGATAGCCTTCACAAACAAAATATTCAAACTCATCTGAAATAGAAAGAAAATGTAAAATTTCTATTAAGCCGATAATCCTTTCAAAATCTTTTTTCGTTACCAGTTCATCCATTTTTTTTGCTATAACCTTATTGGTATTACCGGTTACTTTAATACCTCTGCCTGCTTTTTTTATCAGCGTATTTATTTTGCTGCTTTCCCTTAAATTATAAAAGCCTTTAGAAAAAACATCTTTATTAAAATAGGCAACAATGGCATGTGATAATCCACTTGTACAATCTTTGGTAAATTCTTCCGCGTTAATTATTTCATGTGGTAAATCAGATCCGATAAAAAAAATATCACCACTGCTGAAAGTATCCAGTTTATCACCAATAATCCGCTTGCCCTTACCATTTTTTATATATATCAATTCAAGTTCGGGATGGTAGTGAAACCTGGAATCAAAATAAGGAAACTTTCTTTCCATAATGGCAATCTCCCTATCCAAAGCACTGGATATTTCTGTTTTAAACGCCCGCATGTGAAAAATTTTGTAGATGAAAAACTTGTACCATCAGCGATCAATCAATTTTTCTAAATGGATTATTCTAATTTTTTGCAACAAAAACGAAAATTGGTATGACGAATTACCATTAATACTATTTATTCAAACTGGTATTTTTTTATCTGGTTATCCAAATATATCGATTGTTATTAAATAAGTAACAAAACATTTTAAAATATTTATTAAAGTATCTATCTTTATTTTAAAAGACAAAATACTTTAAAGAAAAAATTACTAAACAACACACTCTAATATTTTAAAAAAACAATGAAGAAAAACGCCTATAAAAGAATAATTGTAAAAAATGTATATTTTAAAAAAGCAGTTTCATGTGCAGAGTTAAGTCTGCAAATTGAAAAGAGTCTTCCCGTTGCGACACAATTGTTGCTTTCGCTGGTAGATGAAGGCATTGTTGAGGAAACGGGATATGCAAAATCTACCGGTGGGCGTAAGCCGGTTTTATTTGCATTAAAGCCAGATATCCTGTATGTAGTTGCGGTAGCAATGGATCAGTTTGTTACCAGGATAGCCATTATGAATATGCAGAATGAGTTTGTTGGTACCGTGATAAAACTGGAATTACCGTTATCAAATAATAAAAATGCACTGAACATTTTAGTAGAAAAAGTGGAAGAACTGGTAGAAAATTCGGGTATTCTCAGAAGCAAATTTGCCGGTGCAGGAATAGGAATGCCGGGATTTATAGATGTGAAAAGAGGCCTAAACCATTCGTATTTATTTTCTGAAGGAAAGAGTATTGCAGAGTATATAAAAGAGAAACTAAAAATACCGGTATTTATTGACAATGATTCAAGCATAATGGCTTTGGCTGAACTAAAGTTTGGAAGTGGTTTTAATACTAAAAGTGCCATGGTTGTTAATGTTGGATGGGGTATTGGTTTAGGCATTATTTTAAACAGCGAACTCTACCGTGGCATCAATGGTTTTGCCGGTGAGTTTAGTCATGTGCCGCTTTCATCCAACGATAAATTATGCGTATGCGGCAAAAGCGGTTGTCTTGAAACGGAAGCATCCCTGCTGGTTGTGGTAGAAAAAGCAATGGAAGGTGTGCGGAACGGACAAGTTACAAAGCTGAAAGAACTGAATGTGGATGACATTGAGCAGGCTTGCAACGATATTATTAAGGCAGCACAGGAAGGCGACCAGTTTGCTATTGAGATTTTATCGTACAGCGGTTTTAAAATAGGTATGGGCATAGCCCTTTTAATTCATCTTTTAAATCCTGAATTTGTAATACTTACCGGCAGGGGTGCTGCTGCGGGTAAAATTTTGTTAACGCCTTTACAGCAGGCCATTAATGAATATTGTATCCCAAGTTTGTCGGAATATACCAGTATAAAAATTAGTGAATTAGGTGCGGATGCTGAATTGATTGGAGCTGCCGCACTGGTTATGGAAAATTATGATTCAGAAAGCGGAGGTAATGCTGTTAAAATAAAAAAGCATGAACGGGAAAATATTTTAAACTAACCAGTCTTTCAACTTTTAAATTTTACATGATGAGATATATTTTTACAGTCATTTTTTTTATTACTATTTTTTTAACTGCTGCTGCCCAGCCATCCTGGAAAAAAGTAAGTGAAGAGTTGGTGATTTCCAACGCACCTTTTAAAGAATGCCATGCATCCAGTATCGTGGAAATTTTACCGGGTAAGTTGATGGTAACTTTTTTTGGAGGTACCGGGGAAGGCGAAAAAGACGTGACTATCTGGCAAGCCACCCAACAAAATAATCAATGGAATTTTCCGGTTAACATTGCCGATGGAATTGTAAATGATGCGCTGAGATATCCTTGCTGGAATCCGGTTTTATTTAAAACCAGCGGGGAAAAATTTTTTTTGTTTTACAAAGTTGGTCCAACGCCGGCTCAATGGTGGGGTATGTTTAAAACATCCATGGACAATGGAAAAACATGGGGTATGCCACAAAAACTTCCTGACGGAATTTTGGGTCCGATAAAAAATAAACCGGTTCAGTTGTGGGATGGTTCTGTACTTTCTTCTTCCAGTAAAGAAGAAAATAATGTGTGGAAAGTGTACATGGAGAAATCCACAGATACGGGTAACACCTGGCAATTAATTCCTGTTGATACCGGCAGTAAATTTAAAGTGATTCAGCCTGCTGTTTTAGCGTATCCAGATAAACGGATACAAATTCTTTGCAGAAGTGATCAGGACAAAATAGTACAGGCCTGGTCAGAAGATGAGGGTAAAACCTGGAGTAAACTTTCAACCACGCAATTGCCAAATCCTAACTCCGGAATTGATGCAGTTACTTTAAAAAACGGATGGCAACTGCTGGTATACAATCCAACAGTAAAAGGCAAAGATTGGGCAAATGGCCGTCAAAAACTGAATGTGGCAGTATCAAAAGATGGCACAGTATGGAAAGACGTAGTAGTGCTTGAAAACGGCACCAGCGAAGAGTTTAGCTATCCTGCAGTTATTGAAACAAGTGATGGAAAAGTACACATTACCTATACCTATAACCGGAAAAATATTAAGCATGTTGTGTTGGAAGAAAAGAAGAAGGATGAGAAACTACTTAGAAATTAATAATTAATAATTAGTAATTAATAATTTCTAAGTTAACAGCTCAAAAGTAAAATATCTTAAAAAAAAATACCGCAGATAAATAGAGTCGAATTTTCCTCACGATTACAAAGAACTGGTTTCGTTTTTTGGGCAGGCCCAGGTGTGGATGGAATACCATCGCAAAAAAAATGCGACTCTTATTTTGAAAAATAAAAAAGTAAGATGTGCCAAAATATAAAAGAGTATACAAAAAAAATAAGACTGTAATTAAAGCTATGCATGTTAATATTCTGTCAGCAACCGTTAAAATAGAAGCGTGAATTTTTAATATGATTTATCAACTTTACCAATGTTTATAAATTGTTATTTTTTATAGTCGGTAGCAGATTGTTTCAAAAAATGGTTAAGCAATAATTATAAGTAAAAATAATTTAGCAAAGAATTTACAAGAGCTGTACATGTATATTTTCTTATTTAATAAAACCTTCTATTTTTAATTTTATTTAATATTTAGTATGAAGTCTTTCCTGTTTCTTACTCTGTTGGCAGCAGCTGGTTTGCAAAGTTTTTGTCAGCAGTTAAATATTATTCCACAGCCGGTAAGTGTAAAACTTAATAGCGGAACTTTTACTATAACGAATAAAACCGTTTTTGTAGTAAATGATGCTGAAGCCGGAAAATCGGCTGATTTTTTCAATGCGTATCTTGAAAATATATACGGGTTTAAGCTGGCTAAAGGCAGTGCGCAACCAGGAAATTATATAAAACTTGTCACAAAAAAAAATATTGAAAAGCCATCATCTGATGCATATAATTTAGTGGTTGCACCTATGGGTGTAACCATATCAGGTGATACTTATTCAGGTATCTTTTACGGGATTCAAACTTTGATACAACTATTGCCCGTTACAAAAAATGTGTCTCTTAAAATTCCTGCTGTTAGCATTGCAGATTCGCCCAGGTTTATTTACAGGGGCATGATGCTGGATGTTGGCCGTCATTTTTTTCCCGTGTCTGTTGTAAAAAAATACATTGATTATATAGCGCTGCATAAAATGAATTATTTCCACTGGCATTTAACAGATGACCAGGGCTGGAGAATTAAAATAAAAAAATATCCACTGTTAACCGAAGTAGGAAGCACCCGCAACGGCACCATCATCGGGCATTTTCCCGGAACAGGAAACGACCACATAAAACACAGCGGTTTTTATACCCAGGAAGAAATAAGAGAGGTAGTAAAATATGCAGCAGACAGGTTTATAACGGTAGTGCCGGAAATTGAAATGCCCGGTCATGCCGAAGCAGCGCTTACCTCATACCCCTGGCTTGGTTGCCCTGGCACCGGCCCCTATAAAGTGGAAGAAACCTGGGGAGTATTTAACAATGTTTTTTGCGCCGGTAAAGATTCTACCTTTCAATTTTTACAGAATGTACTGGATGAAGTATTACAATTGTTTCCGGGGCCGTATATACATGTTGGTGGCGATGAATGCCCTAAAAATAACTGGAAACTATGCCCGCTTTGCCAGGCACGCATAAAAGCGGAAGAGTTAAAAGATGAGCATGGATTGCAGAGTTATTTTATACAGAGAATGGAAAAATACATTAACAGCAAAGGACGTAAAATGATTGGTTGGGATGAAATACTGGAAGGTGGCCTTGCACCCAATGCAACGGTAATGAGCTGGCGGGGCGAACAAGGCGGCATAGATGCAGCAAAACAAAATCACGATGTAATTATGACCCCGGGCGGATGGGTTTATTTTGATCATGCCCAGGTACAAAAAGACGATTCGCTCACCATTGGTGGCTATCTGCCTGTAGAAAAAGTATATGGTTATGAGCCCATTCCAAAAGAATTAAATACAGAGCAGGCAAAACATGTGCTGGGCGGCCAAGCCAATCTCTGGACAGAATATATATCCGACCCCTCTAAAATCGAGTACATGATTTTTCCACGGATGAGTGCATTAAGCGAAGTGTTGTGGAGCCCCAAAAAACAACGAAGCTGGATATTATTTGAGCCCCGTTTAAAGCAACAATTTAAACGATACGATTTGTGGAAAAGCAGTTACAGCAAAGCGACGTTAACCAATACTTTAACCCGGAAAAAAATAAAAGGAAAAAAGTAATAAAATGATTTTATTTTTTTGTGGGCATTGATTAAAGATTGAGCGGTTGGTTGCAATACTTCATCACAAGGTGGCTGGGCGGTAAACCCGGAGCAGACGATTACCACAGGCAGGCAAGGGCAAATCCTGGCTGAATTTGGAGCCATTGAAGCATTTGTAGAATGGAATTTTAGTTAGCAAATGATTAAAAAAAAATGTTTCGATGCAGCGTAACAATTAAAATAAAGATCAATTATAAATAATGTAAATAGAGAAACAACCGACACAAAACTTTAGTATAAATCCCATTAGTTTCAGGGAAATTTTTTAACCAAAACAATAATTGCAAATGAAAAAATCACGCATTTTGATTGCCTTCCTACTGCTAAGCTCAGTAGCAATGGCACAAACCCGGCCACTAACCGGTACCGTTACAGATTCCAAATCCGGCAATGGGTTAGCATCTGCTACAATTAGTGTAAAAGGAAAAAATATTAAAACGGTAGCCAATCCGGATGGTACTTTTTCCTTGTTCATTCCCACAGGAAATGTTTCACTTGAAGTAACTTCTGTTGGTTATGCTACAAAAATTATTTTGCCGGGCACAAAAAACAGCGTGTCTGTTGCATTAGATCAGGCTTCAGCTGAAATGTCTGAAGTTATAGTGACAGCACTTGGTATCAGCAAAGAATCTAAAAAATTGGGTTATGCAGTGAGCGTTGTAGGCAGCGAACAATTTACAAAAGCGCGTGAAAACAACGTCGCACTTTCCCTGGAAGGACAAGTTGCGGGTTTAAATGTACACGGGGCTAATGGCGGTCCGGGCGGTTCTGCCCGTATTTTACTTCGTGGTATTTCAAGTTTAACAGGTGGTGGATCTCCCTTATTTGTAATCAATGGTGTGCCAATAGATAATTCCCAGCGTGGAAGTGCAGGTGAATGGGGTGGTGCTGATGCCGGCGATGGTATTGGTAACATTAACCCTGATGACATTGAAAACATGACTGTTTTAAAAGGTCTTGCTGCATCTGCATTATATGGTCCAAGGGCTGCCAATGGGGTAATAATAATAACTACCAAAATGGGAAAAAAAGGTACTGCAACCGTTGAGTACAATACCAACATTTCTCAGGAAAAAGCAATTAACTATACCGACTATCAATATATATACGGACAAGGCACCGGTGGTGCTAAACCTGCTACACAAAATGCGGCATTAAATACGGCAAGATTTGCATGGGGTGGTAAAATGGATGGTTCTAGCTTTACACAATTAGATGGTAATAGCTACGCTTATTCTCCCTATAAAAACAATATTGCCGATTTTTACAGGGTAGCTCCCTCTTATACTAATACAGTATCTGTATATGGTGGCGGCGATAAAGGTACTTACCGTTTATCGCTTTCTAATTTAAAAAGCGAAGCGATCATCAGAAATAGTGATCTGGGTAGAAAAACTGTAAACTTCAGTATGGATCAAAAAGTTACGGATAGACTTACCATATCCTTTATGGCCAATTATCTTGATCAGTTGAATCATAATCCTTCTTACTTAAGTGATGGACCGGGTAACCCAAACAATGGTTTATTCCTCGCTCCCAATATTCGCGAAAGTATTTTATCTCCGGGTTATGATGCTAACGGGAGAGAAATTGTATTTAGTGATGATAACTATGTTACCAATCCTTATTTCGCTGTAAATAAATGGTTGAATAATGTTGGACGTAAAAGACTAATCTCTGCAGTTTCTGCAAAATACGACATCAACAGCTGGATCTATTTACAAGGTAAATTAGGATATGATAATGAAAATGACAGAAGCCTGGGAGTTACACCTACCGGTACTGATTATTCTTACCAGGGCGACAAGTCGGGTAACATCGGTATTTCTACTTCTAATACCTCAGAGCTTAACCTGGATATATTATTAGGTCTGAAGCATAAATTAACAAACGATATTCAATTAGATGCAGTCATTGGTGGAAACTCACGTACAAATAAATACGAAGGCTTAAATATTAATGGTGGACCATTTGTAATTCCTAACCTGTACACACCAGGTAACGTGTTAAACTATGGCAGAGGATATGGTACGTCAGAAAGAGCTGCTCATGCAGGCTTTTACACTTTGGACTTTACTTATAAAAATTACTTAACTATTGGTACAACCGGAAGGTATGATGCTTTCTCTTCTTTGTACAATTCGAGCATTCCAGTAAATAAACGCAATATTTTTACTCCATCGGTTACAGGGAGTTTCTTATTCTCTGAATTATTGAAATCGCCTTCATTGAATTATGGAAAACTACGGGTGTCTTATGCACAAACAAGTGGTGAGCCTTCAAGCCCTTACCAAACGGCTACTTATTATAGCGTTGGTGGTGCTATCAATGGTATTTCAACCGGGGGGTATAGTGGTTCATTACCAAACTTGTTTTTGAAGCCTTTTACTATCACGGAATTTGAAATTGGTACTGAATTAAAATTCCTTAAAAATCGTTTAGGATTTGATATTGCTTATTTTAACCGCAAATCAACCAACGAAATCATGAATGCAAACATTAGCTGGGCTACCGGTTTTGCAGGTACTGTAATTGCAAATGGTTCTATGCAAAATAAAGGACTTGAAGCAATGATTACCGGAACACCCATAAAATCAAAAGACTTTACCTGGAATGTTAGTTTCAACATTACTTCAATAAGTACTAAAGTATTAAAGACTGATGCAGCCGGAAACGCACTAGGTCAGGGATCTTACAGACCACTGAATGCTAATACGGCCTATCTTGTTGGTTATGCCGGTCCTCAAATTATGGCCAACGATTATGTATACGGTGCAGGGGGAAAGATTGTAGTAGACGAAAGTGGTTTACCAATAGCAGGAAGCCGCATAGCAATGGGATCTGTAATGCCTACATTATATGGTGGTTTAAAAAATGAATTTAATTACAGAAACTTTAATCTGTCCTTCCTGATTGATTATAACTATGGTAATAAAGTTTTATCTGCAACAAAAAACTACGCGTTGGTAAGAGGTCTTGATAAAGCTACATTGGTTGGCAGGGAATCAGGTATTTTGGTTGATGGTGTTACTGCAGACGGTGGTGCAAATAAAGTTAACGCAACTGCTGAATCTTACTATAAAAGGTTAGCCAATATTTCAAGAGGAAATGTATTGAACGGTGATTATATTAAACTGCGTCAGTTTACACTAGGATATACCATCTCTGAAAAATCATTGGCAAATTTGCCATTGTTCAGTTCAATCCAGATTTCTTTGGTTGGCCGTAACTTATTAACGTTGCTAAAACACACTGATAACATCGATCCGGAAGCAGGTTTCTCTACTAACATTAATTATGCAGGTATTGAAGGTACCAGTTTGCCTACAACAAGATCTTATGGTATCAATGTTAACTTTAAATTCAAAAAATAATTATCATGAAAAAAAATATTATAAATATTGTTCTTTTTACCGCCCTGTTTGTAACGGGATGTACCAAAAACTTCGATTCCATTAATACGGATCCAACGCAGGCTTCGGCGGCAAATTTTGATCCGAATTTATTATTGCCATCAGGTCAGTTGGGATATATCGGTTCTATTACAGGCTATAACGGACCGATACTTTTTCAGAGTATGTGGACACAAACTTTTGCTTCGGCCACTGAACCTGGATATTACAGTGGTGGCGATAAATATGTACAGGGAGGTAGTTTTTACAACTATCAGGGACGTACCTGGGATGGCGCTTACCAGGCAGGCGGATACTTTCGTGAAGTTCAAAACTTAACCAAAGATAAAGCTGCATTAAGTAACCTTAGTGCAGTTGCAGCAATTTGCGAAGTGATGAGTTTGCAGGCTGTTACTGATGTTTATGGCGATTGTCCTTTTTCTGAGGCTTTAGGAGCCAAAACGGGGATTACTCACCCAATGTATGATAAGCAACAGGATATTTACACCGGTATGTTGAAAAGACTTGATAGTGCCATTGCACTTTTAGACGCTTCTAAAACAGCCCCTACTAACGATGTTTTCTCTTATCATGGAAATGTTGCCCAGTGGAAAAAATTTGGCAACTCGCTGATGTTGCGCATGGCAATGCGTTTAACAAAAGTTGATGCAGCCAAAGCAAGACAATATGCTGAAAAAGCATTTACCGGGGGTGTATTTGCAAGTAATGATGACAATGCTTATATCGTTTTTGATAATTCGCATGGCTTCAGCAACAATAATTCCGGACCCCTACAAACAGCCGAAGATTTTTCGGAAGTTAAATGGGGTAAAGTGTTGATTGATTATTTAAAATCTACCAGCGATCCAAGACTTGGATTAATTGCCGAAGTACCTCAGCCTGGTTTAGCATTGGCTGCCGATCAATCACTTGCCGGTGATGCCACACCAGCCAATCAAATGGGCATGCCCAATGGCTACAATCAAAATGCCGATGTTCGTGATATTTCTCATGCCCCTGGATTTCCCGGAGCAAGCGGCACAGGTGGAGACGCTAACAAAACGGGTAAATATTCTCGTCCAAAAGCAGCAATTTATTTATCGCGTAATAACCCTTCTTTCATTTTAACCTATGCACAAACAGAATTTTTGCTTGCAGAAGCTGCAGTAAGAGGCTGGAGTGTTGGTGCAAACTCAGCCACACATTACAGCAATGGACTTTCTGCTGCTTTACAAACCTATGTTACCATCAACCCAGCTGCTGCAATTACTGCAGCTGCTGCTAATACGTATGCTGCCAGTAATCCGCTTGATGTGTCAACACCTGCCGCATCATTACAACAAATTAATACGCAGTATTGGGTGTTAACCGGAACTATCTTCGATTTCGACGAAGCATGGACTAACTGGAGAAGATCAGGTTATCCTATGTTAACACCGGTTTTTTATCCGGGTAATTTTACCACTGGTACAATACCAAGAAGGCAGGCATACCCAACAGGGGAAGCGGCTACAAATCCTTCAAATCTTGCAAAGGCAGTTTCGGCTTTAACAGGCGGAGATACTTACGCATCAAGGGTTTGGTGGGATGCTAACTAATATCAAACTCAAAGTTCAAGCTCTTTAACTGCTAACTTTTTGTTAAATGCTATTTAAAATTTAAACCACAACACTATCTTTTTTAAGATAGTGTTGTGGTTTATTTTGTATGTATAATTTAGTAAGATTAACAGGATTGTTTACCGGGCGAATTAATTTGAATGATTTTTTAACAATGAAAACCTTCATTTGAAAGGGATAGTCATCTATGCAGGTAACTGCCATATTTTAAAAGCAATCCCATAAAACGCAACCGATTTTTAACTACGTTTACATGCGTTGGCGCTTAAATAAGTTAATGACGTAAAGCCTTTTTGTAATAACTTTAAATATGAAATTTTTAATCATCCTATCAATACTTTTTCAATTTTTATTAAGGCCTGTTTATGCACAGCCTCCCCTTTTTCATTTGCTTTCTCCCAATCAAACCTCTATTCGTTTTAGCAATGACATCAGCGAAACAGAAAACCTTAATGTGCTGGCATACGAATATTTTTATAATGGAGCAGGCGTAGCAGTCGGTGATATCAACAACGATGGTTTACCGGATATTTTTTTTACCGGTAATATGAAGCCCAATAAATTATACCTCAACCTCGGCAACATGAAATTTAAAGACATTACCAAAGAAGCCTGCGGTGAAATGGAAGGCAGAAGCGGCGGGTGGAAAACAGGTGTAACAATGGCGGATGTTAACGGAGATGGCTTACTGGATATTTATGTATGCTACTCCGGTAAGGTAAGCGACGATATGCGACGTAATCAGCTCTTTATAAACAAGGGTAATTTAAAATTTGCTGAACAGGCCAAAAGCTATGGTCTGGATGATAAAAGCTACAGCACGCAGGCTGCCTTTTTTGATTACGACAATGATGGCGACCTCGATATGTTTCTGCTGAACCACAGCATAAAAAAAATTGACAATATGGAATTTGCCAAATTCAGAGATGACATTGATGATCTGGCAGGAAATAAATTATATAGAAATGATGGTAATCATTTTACCGATGTAACAGCAAGTGCAGGGATAAGACAAAACCCCATGACATTTGGTTTAGGTATTGCCATCGCCGATATAAATCAAGATGGCTTTCAGGATATTTATGTTAGCAACGATTACAATGAACCCGATTATTTATACATCAATAACCATGACGGTACGTTTACAAACCAGTCTAAGCAAAGGTTACGGCATTTATCACAATTTTCCATGGGCGTAGATATTGCTGATTTCAACAACGATGGTTTTGCTGATATTATAACACTTGATATGTTGCCGGAAGACAACAGGCGGCAAAAGTTATTGCAGTTGCAGGAAAATTATGAATCGTTTGAACTGATGCAGAGTCAGGATTTATACAAGCAGTATATGCGCAATATGCTGCACCTGAATAATGGCGATGGTACATTTAGTGAAATTGGCCGTCTTTCGGGTATATCCGCAACAGACTGGAGCTGGACTCCATTATTTGCTGACTTTGATAACGATGGTTACAAAGATTTATTTATTACCAATGGTTACCTGAGAGATTATACCAATAAAGATTTTTTACGCTACTGGGGAGACTATAAAGTTAAAAAGGCTATAGACAGGGAACCTGCTTTGATGATGGATCTTGTAAAAGCAATGCCATCAACAACGTTGCCCAATTATATTTTTAAAAATAATCACGATCTTACCTTCTCCAACAAACAAATTGATTGGGGCTTACAAAAGCCCTGTATATCAAGCGGCGCTGTTTATGTAGACCTCGATAACGACGGCGATCTTGACCTTGTGATCAATAACATTAATGAACCAGCATCCATCTATCAGAATCAAAGCAGGGAAAAAGATTCTACCAATTACCTGGCTGTAAAATTAACTGGCAAAGGCGGCAATACAAATGCCATCGGTGCAAAAGTTTATTTGTTTAACAATGGCAACATGCAATACCAGGAAGTGAATCCAAACAGGGGTTATTTATCCTGCGTTTCAACCGTACTTAATTTTGGATTGGGTATTCAAAAAAATATTGATTCACTCAAAATTATATGGCCGGATAATACCATACAGCTATTGATAAATATAACTGCCAATCAAAAATTAAACATACTGCAAAAAGTAGACGTAATGCCCATAAAAAATGAAGCCGTAAAAAATAAAACAGCAGTTTTTTCGAAAGTATCTGGCATATTGGATTATAAAAATGAAGCGGGCAATAAAAACGATTTTAAGCGGCAGTTACTAATGTTATTTATGTATTCTCAAACCGGTCCTGTTATTGCCAAAGGAGATGTTAATAAGGATGGGCTGGAAGATATGTTTATCAGCGGCGATAATATTAATCCGGGTAAAATATACCTGCAAAAAGCGGGTGGTAAATTTATTCAGGCAGGGGGTATTTCAATTGGGAATGAAAATGAATCTACAATTTCAGCAGCCGTTTTTTTTGATGCCAACGGTGATGGTTTTCCGGATCTTTATGTTGCTAAAGGCGGTTACGGATTGTGGGAACCCAACACGCCGGCGCTTCAGGACGAACTATACCTGAATGATGGCAAAGGAAATTTTAATGTATTGGAAAATGCCTTGCCGGATCTAAGTGGAAGCAGTAAATCCTGTATTAGACCCTGTGATGTGGATGGTGATGGAGATATAGATTTATTTATTGGTGGAAGAATTGTTCCCGGCAAATATCCGCTAGCACCTGAAAGTTATTTATTGATCAACAATGGTAAAGGGCATTTTACAAAAGTAACAACACCTTTTTCAAATATCGGCATGGTAACCGATGCGCAATGGGTGGATATAAATAAGGATGGAAAAAAAGACCTTGTTATTTGTGGTGAAATGATGCCCATAAAAATATTCATCAACACAACTGCTGGTTTTGTGGACAAAACCAATGACTATTTTACGGAACCCAACAATGGATTTTGGTTTACCTTAAACATCGATGATGTAGATGGCGATGGCAATGAAGACATTATTGCAGGTAACCTGGGATTAAATTCGCCCATCAAGGCATCTGAAAAAGAACCTGCGGAAATGTATTATGCTGATTTTGATGGCAATGGTTCCATTGACCCGTTTTTTAATTTTTATGTGCAGGGAAAAACTTATCCCTTTGTAAGCAGGGATGAATTGAATGAACAGATATATCCAATGCGCAGAAAATTTTCTTCTTATAAAAATTATGCAGATGCACAGATGAAAGAAATTTTTACGCCGGAAGAATTGGCCAAAGCGGGCTTGCTTTCTGTGAACGAAACGCGGAGCATTTGCTTTTTAAACCGCGGTGGAAAATTTATAAAAAAAGTATTACCGATACAGGCACAGTTTTCAGTTGTATCAAAAATTCTGACAAAAGATTTTAACCATGACGGAAAAATGGATTTACTATTACTGGGTAACCATGCTGACAATCGTTTAAAGATTGGCAGCATTGATGCCAATTATGGCTGTTTATTAACTGGCGATGGCAAAGGCAATTTTGAATATGTTCCTCAACCGTTATCAGGCCTGTCCGTTACCGGCGATGTGAAATCAGCAGAAGAAATGATCATTGACGGCAAGAAATATATTGCCATCGGAATACCAGGAAGTGACTTGATTTTCTATAAGCAAAATTGATTTAATATAATTTAAAAATTTACAAATTCGATTACATCAATATAAAAATTGTATGCAGAAAGTATCCGCCAACATAGCGTAATTTGTGCAACCGGTAAAAACTGCCCTAATAAAAAGTGTAACCAACTTAATAATAGTAATGAAGAATATTTTTTTGATAGCATATGTTTTTTATAGTACCCTAAACGGGCAATCAAAAAAAGTACTACCTGCTTATTTTGAGTTGCAGCCGGCGGTATTTTCTCTATCAATGGTAATGATGCATGATGTGGTAAGCCCGCCCGCAGCCAGCCGGTTTTATTGCTATGCTATGTTGGGCGCTTACGAAATAGTTTGCCAGAATAATCCAACAATTCGTTCGCTTAACAATTTTATAAAAGATTATACACCCGTAAAAATCGCAACGGATAAAAATAACTACGATCATCGTATTGCAGCGGTATATTGTATTTTTGAAACAGGTAAAAGAATGCTTCCATCCGGTTTTATGTTGCAGCAGCAGGAAGATGACTACATTAAAACTTTGCAAAAAAATAAAATACCGGAAACCATTATTCAGCAATCCGTTGCAGTTGCAAACCTGGTGGCAGAAAGTATTGTGGCCTATGCAAAATCAGATGGTTATGAAAAGTTGAGTGCCAGGCTGCGCTACACCCCATTAAAAGGAGAAGGGTACTGGTATCCCACGCCACCGGGTTATATAGAAGCTGTAGAACCTAACTGGAAAACTATGAGGACTATGCTGATAGATAGCTGTAACCAGTTCGTATGTGCACCACCGGTACTATTCAGCATAGATAACAGCAGCTCTTTTTTTAGACTGGCAAAAGAAGTATACGATATTTCAAAGAAAGCAACGACCGAACAATTACAAGAGGCCTCTTTCTGGGATTGTAATCCTTTTATTATAAATACTTCCGGCCATATGGCTATCGGCTTTAAAAAAATAAGCCCTGGTGGACATTGGATGAATATTACAGGCATTGCGGCAAAAAAAGCACGGCTTGGTTTTGATAGTGTGGTGGTATTGCATTCAATGGTAGCGTTAACCCTTGTAGATGCATTTATAAGTTGCTGGGATGAAAAATACCGCAGTAACCGCATAAGGCCCGAAACCTATATTAATAAATATATGGATCTTCACTGGCAGCCTCTTTTGCAAACACCTCCTTTCCCAGAATATACCAGCGGCCATAGTGTAATATCAACCGCTTCGGCAGAAGTACTCAGTTATTTTTTAGGTAATAATTTTTCTTATACAGACAATTCAGAAGAATTGTTTGAAATACCACCCCGGACATTTCATTCCTTTAGAGCAGCGGCTGCCGAAGCTGCGGTATCAAGATTGTATGGGGGCATACATTTCAGAGATGCCATAGAAAACGGCCAAAAACAAGGAACTGCGATTGGAAGGTGGATAGTGCAGAAAATAAGTATGAAAAAGTTTGTAGTGGCTGGTAGTAATAACTAATTGTAATACAATACAAGGATGATATATGTAGTTCTTTGCAGCAATATCTCCTCCAGGGGTAGGCGCAGCCAACAGTACCTTATTGGTAATAAATAATCTGCCGATAGACATCTTTACCATAAAATTTTATTTACTAAATCAATCAGCAGCTGGATAGCGGGTGTTACTTTTTTTGACATAAACTCTGTAAACCTGCTGTGGTCATTATCTAATCATTTTATTTTTTTGTCTTTGATCAGTATTGGCTGTTACCCGGCTAGTACCTAACCAGACTGTAAAAACGCTGTGGTTAAGTTTGATAATTTTTTAGTACCAATTTGTGGTACTATAGATTTTTTTTTGGTAAAGGGTTGATACTTTATTTTTAAGATGTTGCAGATGTTCTGTAGTGTATTTTTTGGCTTGGAGCATTTTCTGATGATTTTATTGGATGTATTTATACCGGCTATGGTGATTACTTTTGGCTATTGCCGCTGCGTAATATTTCTGTATAATTAATATTAATACACGGATCTATCAATAGATACCAAATGGTTTTGACCAATCAACTGGCAACTATCCCTAAATGTAAATGTGTCATGGGGCGATATCGTTTTTATTATAAAAGGGTCGTAGGTCAAGATCAGTTTTCAGGGTTCTAACAGTGTTTTCTATTTCTCTGATGGTAATGTAAATATTCCAAATTGTTACTTTGTTTTTTATATTAAAATTGGTTCTTAAAAAATTGAGACCCAGGTTATTTATTTTGTTATCCTTGTACAACCACTCCAATAATATTACTACCGCCGGAAAATAGAAGATCGGAAAGAAACAACAGAAAAGAAGCGCTGATAGGCGAAGCTTTGCAATTTAGTTTTAATGGGTACTACAAACAGTTAAAAATAAGTACTGCCGGAATAGCTGTGAAAGGAAGGCAATAAAAAAATTGAAGTATATTTGAATTGTAACTACCCCAAAACGCATGCAGCCTTTTAAACACATTAAATATTATGAACCACTGCGGCTCATCTTTTTATGCCCTGTAAAAACAATTCATTATAAATGCGCTGCATAAATAAATTTACAGTTTTATGGTTGGCTACTTTATTTATATCCGTTAAGGCTGATGCCCAGAATTATATATTTGCGCAATTGAAAGGAATACCGGTGAATACTATTGGGTGGAACCTGCAGGGTGCTGCTGCAGTTGCTAATGTAACTTCAGCAAACAACAGCGAAATAATGGTATGCCCGGTAACCGGGGCAAGTGGTGCGGTATTTTATAACCAGCCCATCAACCTTTCTTTGTGTAATAAATGGAAGGCCGAATTTGATTTTAGAATGCACGACGGTACGGGTGCGGATGGTCTCGCTTTTTGCTTTCTGGATGTTCCGCCCAATGGTTTTGTTTCTGGTGGCGGCTTAGGTATTCCATCCAATGCCAATGGGTTAAAAATTTGTTTTGATACCTGGAACAACTGTATCCCTTTTAATCGGTCCACAGAGCATTTTAACATGCCAAAAATCGAAATCAGGTGGGGAGCAGGCTACGATGAATGCGCCAGTCAGCCGACAAGAGACAATGCCGATGGAGCCATTTCTTTTATTGTTTCAGACCAGTACAGCCACGCCAAAATAACTTACAATAATGGCAATATCAGTGTGTATGTTAATGACAGTCTTTATTTAACCGGCTACCAGCAATTTAATTATCCGGGTTATCTGGGTTTTACCGCAAGTACCGGAGGGTCCAACGACAATCACTCTATAAAAAATGTAGTGATTTACACAGAAATGCCTCCCTCAGTTGCCGGTCCGGGCGCAGGCGTAAGCGCTTGTCCGAACACTTTAGCGCAGTTAGGCAACGCTTCAGATACAAGTTATACCTATACCTGGAGTCCGGCTATTGGGTTAAGTGCCACCAATATTTCAAACCCTTTAGTACAGCTTGACAACCCCTCAAACCTTACTAAAAGTCGTTTATATTATGTAAAAACAGCTTACAATAACAACCCGGGCTGCGCTTCTACAGACAGTGTATTGGTAAGCATATACCCGCGACCAGTGGTTAATTTTTTATTGCCGGATATTTGTTTGAATGATGCCGTGGCGCAGTTCCAGGACAGTTCCTATACCCAAGAACCCTCCACCCGGCCATTTTCTTATCATTGGAATTTTGGGGATATCAATGCAACCATTGCAAATCCAGACACTTCCACAGCCATGAACCCAAGGCATAGTTACAGTGCCGCAGCCAGCTACAATATGTGGCTGCAGGTAAAAAACAGCAAGGGCTGTGCAGATAGTTTATTGAAAGTATTTACCGTAAATGGCGCCATTCCGAAAGCAGGTTTTACAGTCAATGATCCCCAGTCATTTTGCAGCAACAAAGCTTTATACATCACCGATCAGTCGGGTGTTAACTTCGGGAAGATAGTGAAGGTACAGATATCCTGGGGTGATACCACCGGCGTTACCCAAATTGACAACGATCCTTTGCCTGGCAAAACCTATCAGCACTTTTACCCGATAGCGCAAACTACCCACGTTGTGAACTATACAATCCTGTACAAAGTGTTTTCTGGTATTAGCTGCATCAGTGAAGTAAGCAGGGTAGTAACCATCAAACAAAGTCCGCAGGTTGTTTTTCCTCCCATTACTTCCTTTTGCCAGGATTCTACGACGTTTAAATTAAACCAGGTGAGTGAAACCACCGGTTTACCGGGTGTGTTTGGTTTTTATGGAAACGGCGTAAGTGTGGATGGAGTGGTGTATCCACCCGCCGTAGGTGAAGGAACGCATTCAATCATGAGCAAATTTTCAGCCGTCAATGGGTGTGAAGATTCCGCTTTCCGGGATATCACTATCTGGCCGGTACCGGTGGTGAATGCAGGGCCCGATCTGTTTGTATTAAAAGGTGGCACTGTGTTGATTGATGCAAATGCAACCGCCTCCGAGGTAACGTACAAATGGGTGCCATCTCTTTATTTAAACAGCAACGCCGTAATGCAGCCACTTTGCACACCGGTAAACGATATCACCTATACCATCTCCGTAAGTGGTATTGGTGGCTGCAGTGCCATGGATACGATACATATAACGATACTGCCCAGGCCCTATGTTCCCAATGCGTTTAGTCCTAATAATGATGGAGTGAACGATACCTGGCAGATAAAATATCTGGATACCTATCAAGACTGTGAAGTGGATATCTTCAACCGTTTTGGTCAGCATATTTTTCATTCGCTGGGCTATAAAAAGCCATGGGATGGCACTTTTAATGGAATGCCTCAGTCGCCAGGCGTGTATGCTTATATCATCAGAACAAAAAAATTAAACAAACAGTTTAGTGGCACGGTAATGATAGTGCGGTAGCGTTTGCCCCAACGAAACCAAACAAAATCAGCCGCTAAATTTCAGTAGAGTCTTTAATTTTAGTGTACATTCAAAATTTGTTGAAAGCATCAATTTATGTTACAAAACTTTATATTAAAAAAATACGCCGGGCGAATACCTCAGAATGTTCCTGTGTCTCACCATAAAAATAATCAGCCAAATATTTTCATTTGTAATTGCAATTAATCTTTTGCATGAAATTGTAAAAATTGGTTTGTTAACATAAAAAGTGTGCAGCTGGTTTTATATGGAATACGAATTTTTTTTTCTGTTTTGTGCATCGGAATAAATTTAATGATCATAATTATTTACAAGTCCACGCATCACAGAAGTGGCCCAGGATCAGGCGCTGATTATGGAAAGCCTCCTTGTAGTTATTACAGCAGATGCGCCGTCGAAGATATTGGTATTACATAAATAGTTAAGAAACCGGAGTCTGTCGGTATGAAGTGCATCATGGATGGGGAATTTAGAAGGGATTATTTTCACCTGAATTTCTTAAAAGAATTCTCTGATTATCGGCGGTATTATTCACGCCAGAACGGATCTTTTGGGCTGGTGTATTTTTATTATATTGCGCATATCCCGGCAAAGTCTTTGCAGGTTAAATTCCAAATAATTAAACTGCAAATTTTCGAATATATTTCACAAATAAAGCAAATGTTAAAGCTGTACCATAGTTCTAAACCAATTTAACTTTTGCTTACTTTTAATATCTATTTTAAAAAAAGTGTATGAACAATATAAAAGATTTGTGCCGTTTACTTTTGGTAACAGGCGCAGTCATTTTTTTCTCGTTAAATGTAACCGCTCAACGAGGTCGTTCCAACGATCGTGGCGGAACCCGCTTTGATAACAGGGGCGGTGGCCGTTTCTATGATCAGGCTTACCATAATAATTATTCCCGTAATTATTACCAGGGCGGCAATTACTTCCGTGGAGGATATTATAATAATCGTCCTGCTTACGGGTATGGCAATTCCTATAATTATTATCCATCTTACCAGTACAGGCCAATTTACAGGTCGTATGGCTATTCGCATTTTGGCCCAGCATTTGGCTTCAGGTTAAGCATTTTACCATTCGGCTATAGCCCGTTTTTTATTGGAAATAATCCTTACTATTACAATGAAGGTATTTATTATCGTCCCTACAGCAATGGAGGATACGAAGTAACTGCTCCGCCATTGGGGGCAACGGTTAAGCATTTACCTTCAGACGCAAAAGCCAATGTCATCAACGGACAAAAATATTATGAACTGGGTGGCACTTATTACCAGCAAGAAATTACTGCAAAAAATAAATTGCAGTACGTGGTTGTAGGAACAGATGGGGTAATTAACACAACTGAACCCGGTCAAAACCAAGCTGAGCCACAAGACCAGAATAATCGGATTGATAATACACCACCCTTGGGCAATGCGCCTGATCCATCTGTACAACCATCCGGATTAACACAGTTACCTGCCAACAGCAAAATTGTTACCATCAACCGGCAAAAATTTTATCTGGCACCCTCCGGCGTTTATTACCAGGAAATAACGGATGCAAGTAACAACGTGAGTTACGAAGCAGTTGGGAGCGAAGGAAGTATACCTGATAAAAATATCATTCCTTAGATTGATAAAAACTCTTTAAAAGCAGGCTTTTAAGCCTGTTTTTTTCGTTATCCAAATTGCTAGAAATAATTTGAAGCGTACATAAGATATTTTTGTTACAAGGCCTTATAACTATCACAAAAAAACTTTGTGTAGTCAATCATCTCTTTAAAATTACTTATCATTTACGGCCAATAACTGGCTTGATAAGTGCATTCAAATTATAAACTTGCTACTAATTCCTTTTCAACTTCAACTTTGGTAGCAGGATTTATTTTATAGGTAATTACTTTTTTGGAACTTACATTTTTAATGGAAATTTGTAAAACATCTTCTTCAGATCCATTATTTACAAATTGAAATTTACGCACCAGTTTCTTGCCTTTAATTTTTTCGGTATAAATTATATTGTTACTTTCTGTAACAGTAATTTCATATTCTTCTATCTTTTCGTTGGTAAAAGACAATTGAAAAACAGGAATACTGTTGACGTTTCCTACGAATTTTACAGATACAGGAGAAGTTTCTGTTGCATGTGCAACAGTGGTAAATGCAATACTGAATAAAGCTACCAGTACAGTTGTAAAAATGTGTAAAGTGTTGTTTGAATTTTTCATTACGAGTGTTTTTTTAGTTGAATAAATAATTAAATGATATTTAATTTTCATTAACAGTGGCAATCGTGGAAAATAGTACGTACTTGTTTTGATCGTACGGCAGGCAAATATTGGGTGATAGTAGAACGGCTTTTGTTTGGCCTGATGATTTATATTGTTGATATAAAGATATACCCGCTTTTGGGATGATGCAAGACAACTTAATGTTGTTTTCATGCTGGTAAATATATTGTCTAAATTATGAAACCCTTTGCTGCAATAGGTTTCATAAGTGTTGTACCATGATGCCCAAGGTATTTTTGTACAGAAAAAGGCAGATGAAAAGCTTTGGTAACCTGTTTGCTCTTTAGTAGAAATGAATTGATACGGGTAACCTGTCTGGTGGCAGATAAATTATTATTTGTGCAATAAAATTTGCCAGGCTAATTATTTACCTTTTCCTTATATCTTATCCATCATTTTTATATAAAGCTCTTCGGTCTTTTTTCTTGCCCAGGGTGTTTTGCGTAAAAAGGTAAGGCTTGATTTTATGGATGGGTTAACGTTAAAACAATTGATGTTGATACACTGGCCTAATTTTTCCCAGCCAAAATGTGCCACCAGGCTGGTTATGATTGCTTCCAAGGTTTTGCCATGTAGCGGGTCGTTTGATATCATAATATAAAGTTGTTATCCTTTAAGGCCTGCAATTAAATTGATGGTTAATGCCACTACAAAAGTATTGAGTATAAAAGAAAGTAAACCATGTACCAATGCCACCCTGCGGATGATACGGGAACTGATTTCTACATCCGACACCTGAAATGTCATACCCACCACAAAAGAAAAATAGGCAAAGTCCAGGTAATCCGGGTGTTGCTCCCGTGGAAATTCCAGCCCTCCTTTTTTTTCTTTAATCCTGTCATCCACATTGTAATATAAATGCGCATAGTGAAAAGAAAATGTAGTGTGTACCAATATCCAGGAAAGCAATATGCCGGCAATAATTACCGGAAGATATACTGCCGTTGAAGTGGCCGTATTTTCTTTTGAAACAATGAGCAATAAAACAGTCAGCATACTGGCGAAGGAAGAAATTACCACCACTATAAAAACAAATATCCTGCTGCCATCATGTTTTTGTGCAAGTTGAGTAATATGGCTTACCGGACTGGTAAAAAAAACGATCCAGCTAAGAACAACATAGAACAGTGCAAAAACATCCCACAGCATCATACTGATCATCATTAAATTTAAAGGGCTTTTACAGATAAATAAAAAAACAATTCCTGATAAAAACAAACTGACCGCAACGCGGTGCAGCGGTCCCATTGAAAGAAAAATATTCGTTTGGTTATTTGTTGGCATAACAATAT
>NZ_JACMOO010000044.1 GCF_014377975.1 Ferruginibacter sp. | reverse complement strand
ATCGGCTTTGCCTTTACTTAGTTTTTTTACTTCTCCTGCAAACATGCCAATAAGCCCTTTTTTACCACTTTGATATTCTTTTACCTTTGCAGGCAACTTTGCAATTACCTCATCTACCCATACAGCAACGGAGCTACTGTCGCTTTCCTGGAGCAGATTTAACGTGGTTGCAATTTGGGAAGGTTCTTGTTGCGTGTCTGTCAATAAGGCATTAAATATTTTGGATGATGCAATACTAAAATTTACCTTGCCATCATCTACCAGTTGTATTAATGCGCTGATTTTTTTTGGCGATAAAGGAAACCCGCTAAGATCGGTATTTTTTTCGTTGCAGTAAGACTTAATGGGACCCATCAACCAGTTGACCACGGCTTTGTAATGCTGGGTATATTGTATGGTAGCTTCAAAAAAGTCGACCAGTAATTTATCGCCGCAAATAACCTGTGCATCATAAACCGGTAAATTAAACAGGGTAGTATATTTTTTTTCCAGCTCTTCGGGCAGGGTAGGCAGGGATGTCTTTACCTGTTGTAAAAATTCATCGCTGATGTTAAAAGGCGTAAGATCAGGATCTGCAAAATACCGGTAATCATCGGCCTCTTCCTTGCTGCGTAAAGAAAAAGTTGTGTTGTTATCCGCATCATAACTTCTTGTTTGCTGCAATACTTTTTCACCTTTTTCTACAATGTCAATCAACCGGTTCACTTCCACATCAATGGCACGTTTAACGTTGCGGATACTGTTTAAATTTTTTACTTCTACCCTTGTACCCAATGTAGTTTCACCTTTTAACCGGATAGAAATATTGGCATCACAACGCATACTGCCTTCTTCCATATTGCCGTCGCAGATATTGAGCCAGCGCACCAGCCTGCGCAATTCTGTTACATAGGCAAAAGCTTCTTCACTACTATGTAAATCAGGTTCGCTTACAATTTCGAGTAGTGGTACACCAGCACGGTTTAAATCTATTGCGGTGTACAGTTCATCCACATCATGCAAACTTTTTCCTGCATCTTCTTCCATGTGTATGCGGTTAAGCCTTATGTGCCGTTCAGCATTATCCACTTTAATTCTTACCGTTCCGTTTTTACAAATAGGGGTTGTATGCTGACTTACCTGGTAGCCCTTTGGCAAGTCGGGATAAAAATAATTTTTACGGGCAAAATAATTTTGTTGTTCTATATCACAATTTAAAGCAAGGCCTAGTTTTACCGCGTACTCAATTGCCTGTTTGTTCATCATGGGCAGTGTGCCCGGGTGAGCCAGGGTTATTGGACTGATATGTGTGTTGGGTGCTGCACCAAATGTGGCACTGTCACCACAAAATAGTTTGCTCTTGGTAAGCAACTGTGCATGTACTTCCAGGCCTATTACAACCTGGTATTTATCATTTTTTATCACTGTTGCAAATGTACAAATAAGTTTGTGCCCATCTTCTACCGGATGTAATAATTTGCGTTGTTCTCAAAGGGATTGTTTTAACAGAATATGTAATGTTACGGATATGTAAAATAAAAACCCATCCACCAATAGCATGTGCTATCAAAGGATGGGTTGCAATGGCAGGCTTTTTTTATAAATCGGCGGTTTTCAATTTTTTAGAAATCCTGATGTCAAATTTCATTTCTGTAGCGTTTCTATTGGCTTTGATGCTGTAAACAGATTTTTCTGCAACTTTCTGTAGTTGCTCCCTTGCATCATCGGTATTGCTTATTTTTTGTCCGTTTATTTCTGTAATAAGATCATCTTTTTTTAAGCCTGCTTTTTGTGCTGCAGAGGAATCTTCCACCTCAATTATTTTTACATTACCACCCTCTTCGGTATCTTGAATTTTTAGCCCTAATTTTTTCTGACGTGGAAACATATTGATAAGAGATTCTTCGTTGGGGTCAAATCCAAAGTGTCCCTTTCCATCCATATCAAAATTCTCTTTCAGCATATCTTCATTTGGCATTGGCCGTAGGTCTGCACGTGGGCGTTTAAAACCACGCACCATGGGATTGGAATTATTGTATTTAAAAACCATATTCCTTTCTTCCACCCTTTCGCCCAATACAGCTTTAACTTCCTTTTTTTTGCCCTCTCTTTTATACAATATTTTTATTTCCTGTATGGGCTCTTTTTCTGCTATAATTTTAGCCAGATTTCCTGCATCTGTAACCGGCTGGTCATCAATTTTTGTAATAATATCATCTTTTTTTAATCCTACTTTTTCAGCAGCGCTTCCTTTTGCCACCGCAACAATTTTAGCGCCGTCAGTAGTTTTTTCGGTGGTTACACCCAGGAAAGGTTTATGAGAATTTTCATTTCTATATAAGTCCCGCAAGCGGTCAAGGCCAGCCATTTCCGGCATTCCTTTAGGTTCTTCAAAATCAAAAATCATGTCTCCTCCATTTCCGTCACGGATAATCATTTTTCTTTTATTGATGGATACATTGTCATCTATAAATTCGGACAATGGCTTTCCGTTAACGATCACATCATCTCCCTTAATTTCCACATTCAGTTTTATATCTTTATCACCCTTGCTACGAATGATTAATTCCTGCTGTTCTTTCATTTCAGCTTTTTCTTTTTGTTCGTGCAGCTCTTTATTTTCTGCATTCTCTTTTTGGTCTTGTTGTGCACTGGCAGTAAATGTAAAACTCATACAACTTAGTACCAGCGAGGCAAAAATTATTTTTTTCATGTTGGTTAATTTGATATACGAAATGTTTAGTAGTTCAAATGTAAATAGAATTTTTTAATTACGAATATTTTCGCAGATTATTTATTTGGTTTAACAAAATATTTTAATTGGGTAAATTTTATACCAGGTGACCGGAAAATTATTGCGAAGAACGAATACTCCGCCAGAGATTCTGAAATTTCTTTTTTGCTGAATTACTTATGGAATTTAATTATTGATAACCACTGCACTTTGCGTAAGGGATAGCAGCGGAAATACTTTTTTGAGGCACGAAAAAAAGATTGTAGCGGATAGCCCGACCCCTTGCGCAGCTTGGGGATACGCCCATATTTTCTATAATAACTTAGCCGCCCGCACTAAATCTTCGGGCGTATCAATCTCGATACCCATGTATTGTGTAATTACCATTTTTATAGGAATGCCATTTTCGAGGTAGCGCAGACACTCAATTTTTTCGACAGCTTCCAATGGCGTAATCGGCCAGTTTGTAAAATTCACCAGGGCTTGTTTGCGAAAGGCGTACACACCAATGTGTTCATAATAAACCGGGATAATTTGCTGATTACGGTGGTAGGGAATTACACTTCTGCTAAACAACAAGGCATTCATATTTTTATCAACCACAACTTTTACATAATTAGGGTCGCTGATAAATTTTGGATCTTTTAATACCTGCATCAGCGACGCCACCTGCACGTTTTGTACGGCATCTCCTTCAAAAACTGCCAGTAATTTTTGTAACGGTTCTTTTTGTACAAAAGGTTCATCACCCTGTACATTCACTACAATATCAACGTCCATTCCGGCTACCGTTTCGGCAATTCTATCGCTGCCACTTTCGTGTTGCTGAATGCTCATTGTGGCTTTGCCACCATGGCTTGTTATTTCATTGTAAATAATATTACTGTCTGTAACCACCATTACTTTATCAAATAAACCAGTTGCTACTGTATTGTCATAGGTGTGACGAATAACCGTTTTATCACCCAGCAACTGCATCAGTTTTGCGGGAAAACGGGAGGCTGCGTAACGGGCAGGTATCATGGCAATTTTTATCATAGGTAAAATTTAGCAGCGATAAAGTTACAGGTAAAATTTTTGCACCCCTTTAAAACCAATATTGATTTACTTTATTTGGATATAATCGGTTTTGTGATTTGCATGCCAGCTAATCTCTAAAGCGATTTATTATGCAAGCAAGTGATTTACTGCAATCTTATTTAGTAGATGTCGATACCTGGGATGAGATGTACTCCGGTGCATCCGTCAGAGAACAATACAAAAAGGCAGTTGAGTTTATGCAGCAACTCTCGGTTGAAGAACTCAATAAAAAAGAAGAAATGGCTAAACGCCTTTTTATGAGCCAGGGCATCACCTTTACTGTGTACAACAGTGGCGGGGCATTGAAAAAATATTTCCCTTTGATATTATTCCACGCATCATTACCGCCGCAGAATTGACCTCCGGCCATATGCATTGTGTTGCCCCGGCGGAATTGAAATTGTACCCGGCGGTTTAACCAGGGTGGCGTTAAAAGAAGGTTCTTTAGTTGTAAATTCATCGCAGTGTGGCGGCAGTAAAGATACATGGGTGCTAACCCATCCTCCTTCCGAAGAAGGAATATAGGAATTCAATAATTGTTATCTTTTATATTAACATAAACGTTTTTATTTAATTTGATTGTATCACCAAAATAAAAATAGCTTTCTTACTTCCGCTTTGGCGGGGATAGGAGCTT
>NZ_JACMOO010000043.1 GCF_014377975.1 Ferruginibacter sp. | reverse complement strand
TATCAACCACTTTAAACGCATTGAGAATTTCACTTGATACATTTAGTGCCAGCAAGGCTGTCAGCACCAGGTACATCAGGTTAATCATCTTTTGCCGGGGCTCTTTAGGTAAAGCCATAGTATTTCAGATTTTACGATTTTTTAAATGAATTGTTTCTTTAGGATAAATATACCTTCTAAAAGGATTTGAACTTGACAACAAAAATTAATTAGTTAATACTATTTTGCCTGCATAGCGCTCAGCATATTTCCATAAACAGAGTTTAATTTGCCGAGATTGCCCGCTAATAAACTTATCTGATCTTTCGCTTTTTTAGCATCATCTACGCTTCCCATCATGGTAGCACTTGCTTCCGCCATCTTACCGTAAAAACCATTCAACGCTTTTAAATGATTATTGCTTTCCTTTAATTCTAATTCGTAAATTGTATTTAAGGAACCTAAATTTTTAGTTAATACCTGCACCTGCTCGTGAAAACCCTGTGTACTTTCTGAAGCTTTATTAAACGAAGCCATAGTGGCAGCGGTACTTGTAAATGTTGAAGCCATGCTTCCAATTGCAAGTGTTGCTTCTTTTGTTTTAGCACTAAAATCTCCTGTAGATTTTACTACATCACCAATTTCGCCCATATTATTTACGGTAGTACCTAATTTTTGAAACCCTTCACCTAATTTTTTTAAACTGGTGGGGGTAATATCGGCTTCGCTTAACATTTTATCCATACTTTTTAAAGCAGGATTACCCGTTTCAAGGGGTGCTGCCGTTGCCATAGGCGCTTCGGGTGGTGGTGCAAATACATATAATAATGCATACCCAAGAAAAATCGCTGATTCTGTGTACAGTCCGATTTTTAGCCAAACGTCGGCACCTGGAGCATGAGTTATTTTGAAAAGTGCACCTAACAATACCGGCACAGCAGCCGCAGATACAAAGATGTTAAGAATACGATCGATTGGGCGTGATTGACCAGCAGCCATAATTTTTAGAATTTTAAAGTTTAATGAGGGGGGGTTGTTTTTATATGTTTGAATTACTTGTTAACATGGTTATTAATGTCTTCAGGTATATTCTTTTAGATATATACCTGAAGACAATTCTCATGTACTCAGATTAGTTAGGGAAATTTATTAATTGCCGCGTTTTTTCATTGCAGGAGGCAAATCAATTACGCAACGGAAACCAATATAAGATTTTGAAGTATCCTGATATTCGTAATTCCGTGTACTAGTTTGAAGAAAATAACCTACATCTTTCCAGCTTCCGCCACGAATAACCTTGCGCTTCATACGGGGTACATCAGTGTCTTTTGCATTCCAGCGAATATCAGGATTCATGTCATGTTGAAAGGAATATCCGCCTTCATAATAAAGAGAAGAAGTCCACTCTGCTACATTACCAGCCATATTATATAAGCCGAAATCATTGGGCCAGTAAGCATCTGCTCTAACCGTGTAAAAGCCACCATCTTCCGGATAATTACCACGACCGGGTTTAAAGTTAGCCAGTAAACAACCTTTCTTGTTTCTCAGGTAAGGACCACCCCAGGGATAAGGAGACTGAGACCTTCCGCCACGTGCAGCATATTCCCATTGTGCTTCTGTTGGCAACCTAAAATCTGACTCCGTGGCTCTTTTTTTAGAATCTAAAAATGAATTAAGGTAATGCGTTCTCCATTCGCAGAAAGCAGTTGCCTGTTTCCAGGTAACACCTACCACTGGATAATTTCCGAATGCCGGATGGCTGTAATATTTTTTTGCCATTGGCTCATTATAAGAATAAGCAAAATCCCTAACCCAGCATAAAGAATCGGGGTAGGCCATAATATCTTTTTTTACAATAAATTTAGAACGCTGTACACCCGCATTTTCTCTTTTTGCAGCTTCTTTGTAATCAAATGTTTCAGAGTGATAAACAATCTTACTGGGATCAATCTCTTTTTTATTAAAAATCCTGTTATCCGGAGTAAAAATCATGGCATCAATTTTTTCAAGTGTTGCCTTATCATTCCATTTAATTGCCTGGGCTTTTTTCCAGTCTATGTATTCATTACCATCCGTACCCTGCTTAATAAAACCCATTTGTTTTGCAGCAATAGAATCTGTTACCCAATTTGTAAACTGGCGGTATTCGTTATTGGTAATCTCAGTAGCATCCATCCAGAAGCCGCTGATAGATACCTGTTTGTTTCGGGCGGTATATGCAAAATTTATATCCTCATCGCTTGGACCCATGTGAAATGTTCCTGGTGGAATGTAAACCATACCAGGAGGCTTGGGTAAAATCCACCCTTTGGCTGGCGCTACTCCATGCAACTGCCCATCATTGGGCAAGGCACTACCTTTTTTATTTTTACCGAGCAAATTACAGCCTGATAAAGAGATTATAGCGCTGACAGCTATAATGACTAATGAGTGATTTTTCATTGTTTAAACTTTGAGGGTATAGCAAATGTAATGATTATTTTGAATTCAAATAATCATAACGCCTGCCGTAATGGTTATTTTTTGTGTTAAAAAAAGCAACATGATTTTAAAACGCTTATTGTTTTCAATTATTGCATCCTTATGTCTTATTTTATTGATTTGTTTACCTGCAATTTAAGATCGCTAATTTTATTAAATGGTTTGAAACACATATTATTATTACAGAGATAAATTAGTGATTCACTAGCAACAGGTTTACCTTTTAAAAGTGAAAATTCATTCTTTTCAAAAGTTGAAACCATCATAATTTTATATGGCATATAATTTTGTGATATTTCGTGAGCCAAGTCATAAGAATCATTACCAACAATCGCCAGTTCATTTAAACCAACCACACTTTGTAGCAATAATGAAGCCCAAATACCCAATGAAGCGGGATATCTAATGGTTGCCCCGGAATTCATAATTAACATTTTGGTAGCTCTTGTTTGCCATTCAGGAATATTAAAAATTGTTGACAGTTTAAGTAAATTACCCGCCATTATGCTATTTCCCGACGGTACAGCCCCATCATACATTTCCTTTTTTCTGATTATAATATCGGTTTGATCTTTATGTGTAAAAAAGAAATAAAGGCTTTCATTATCACTAAAATTTTCTGTTACATACTGAGCATACTGCTTTGCCTTTGTAAAATAATTATTATCAAAAGTAAGTTCATACAATTCAATACAAGCCGCTATTAAATAAGCATAATCATCCAGGAATGCAGGGTATTTTGCTATTCCGTTTTTACAGGTATGCATCATTTCTGATGAATTAACATTCTTTTTAAAGTTCGTCTCTATAAAATTGAAGTTATTTACCGCTACAATTTTCAATGCTTCATCCTCCAAAACGATGGCCGCTTTTGCGATAGCTTTTAAAGCCAGAGCATTCCAGCCTAAAATAATCTTATCATCCAGTGCAGGTTTAATTCTTTTAGCCCTGACTGCTGATAATTTTAGAAGACAGGTAATTATTAAATCACGAAATTTATTTTCATCCAAATTTTTTGTAACAATAAATTCAGCAAATGGTTGAAGTATGCGCAGAATATTTGTTTCTTCCCAGTTACCTTTTTCCGTTATATCAAAAAATGCACAGAATAATTCAAAATTTTCCTCCAGAATATCATCCACTTCCTGCTTTTGCCATACATAATATTTTCCTTCTACGCCTTCACTGTCGGCATCAAGGGCGGCATAAAATCCGCCTTGCTGCTGTGTTAATTCCTCCCTGATAAAACCGGTTGTCTTTAATATTGCTTCCCTGTATTTTTCATTTTTCGTAATAAGCCAGGCATCGCACAATACATCAATGAGTAAGGCATTATCATACAACATTTTTTCAAAATGCGGTGCCAGCCACTCATTGTCTGTGCTATATCTTGCCATACCTCCGCCTATTTGATCGTAAATTCCACCCTGTAACATTTTATCCAGCGATAACAGCGCCTGCTGCAATGCTTCATCATTTTTTGTAAAATGCTGGTATTGTAAAAGATATTGAATGGTGAATGTTTGCGGAAATTTTGGTGCCTGGCCAAATCCACCGTACACTTTGTCTGCTGCTTTTATGATATTGTTGAAGATATTGTGGCAATCATCCATACTAAACAGATTCTCCGCCTCTTTAATGACTGAACCTGACACTGGCTGAGTAAAATTTGCAGACTGACTTAAATGGTCCATTAAGTTTTCTGCCTGAGACTCTATTTCATTTCTTTTTTCTTTCCAGGATTGGGCAATAGCAAGTAAAATTTCTGTCCACGATGAACGGTTAAATGCCTTAACGGGAGGATAATAAGTACCTCCATAAAATGGTTTTGCATCCGGTGTTAAAAAAACATTTAAGGGCCAGCCCCCGCTTCCCGAAATCGCCTGCACCGCATCCATGTAAATATGGTCCAGATCGGGTCGCTCTTCCCTGTCTATTTTAATATTGACAAAATTTTTATTCATTAAAGCTGCAACGTCTTCATTTTCAAAACTTTCCTTTTCCATAACATGACACCAATGGCAGGCAGAATAGCCAATACTAATTAGTATTACCTTATTCTCAACTTTTGCCCTTTGTAATGCTTCCTCTCCCCAGGCATACCAATCAACTGGGTTATGTGCATGCTGCAACAGATAAGG
Organism: Ferruginibacter sp.; assembly: GCF_014377975.1. Classification (GTDB taxonomy): domain Bacteria; phylum Bacteroidota; class Bacteroidia; order Chitinophagales; family Chitinophagaceae; genus Ferruginibacter. The sequence goes on along the minus strand of NZ_JACMOO010000043.1, from coordinate 13,621 downwards.
ACTTGATTCGTTGATTAACCTATTGCTAAATGAGTGTAACGTATTATTGGCCATAAAACTTTGGGGAATTACCTGTTGCTTTTAATTTCTATTTGCGAAATTATGAACTTAAGTTGTTTCAGGTAAAATTATAACAGATGTTTAAATGAAGTGTTTTGTAGAATAGCATATCATTCTATAAAACCAGCTTAAATGAAAAAAGGCAACCCTATTGGTTACCTTTAAAATATTTTATAACAGACAGGCTATTTTTTCTTTAGAGAAGTTAAATAAAGTTCTAAAGCACTTACCATACTTGGCGCCTGTGGTAGTGGTGCCTGAATATCTAATGTTAATCCAGCTTCTTCTGCAGCTTTAAACGTATTTGCACCAAATACACCAATTCTGGTACCGTTTTGTTTAAACTTTGGAAAATTTTCCAATAAACTTTTAACGCCTCCAGGTGTAAAAAAACATATTACATCATAGTTTTTTGCTATAACTTCCTTAATGTCGTTACTTATAATTTTATACATCACCGGTGTAGCATATTCGCACTGATTATTTTTTAACCAGTTAGTAATCTCATTGTCAAAAGATTGAGAACAAGGGTATAAAAACTTTTCATTGTCTTTATGCTTATTAATCACATCAAACAAACTTTTATTGGTACCATCTGCTCCGTAAAAAACTTTACGTTTACGGTAAAGAATAAATTTTTGAAGATAAAGCGCTACAGATTCTGTAATGCAAAAATATTTTGTATCCTGTGAAATATTAATTTTCATTTCATCGCAGGCTCGAAAAAAATGATCAATAGCATTGCGACTGGTAAAAATAACAGCTGTGTAATTAGGAATTTCGATTTTTTGCTTACGGAATTCTTTGGCTGGTATGCCATCAATGATTATGAAGGGATGAAAATGTAATTCAATGTTGTGCTTCTTCGCCAAATCGAAATACGGCGATTTTTCACCTTCCGGTTTTGGCTGGGTAATCAATACTTTTTTAACAACCTGGTTTTTTTGCTCTGTTTTTATGTTCCCGGTATTAACCATAGCTAAATAAAAATATTAATGGTTTTACAAAGTTAGATATTTTTGCTTAATAAAAGCAATAAGGCCTTATAAATCAACAAAAGCGGCATTATTTCGATACCAGCTATGTACAATAAAAAGTGAGTGTGACTAATTTTTACCTGATTTTGCAACAATCCATACGACCGGAAGAATCTTAATAAAAACATTAAGGCAGTTAATAAAATTGCAATCAATACTGATACTTTTATTAAAACCGGAATTGAAAAAGCCATCACTACAATAAATGGTAATAATAGAATACCTAATATTTTATTAATCAAAAAAATTATAAAAATATAAGTATTAGTGATTTCTTTATATCCTGATAACCAGCCTGTAAACTTTAATGTAATAAATTTTAGAAAATAAATAGCTGTTAAAAAAAGGCTGCATAAAAAAATAGCATCTAATGGTTTGCTCTCATTAAGCCTGCCAAAATATTTAAGCAGGAAATAAAAAAATATTCCTCCCGAAAAAACAGCAATCAAATTAAAAAACAAAGAAGGAAGTTTGGCTTGTAATAACTGGTCGGTTAGCTGGCTTTGCCGCAAAGAAGTATTAAAGAAAACCCGGAACAGGTTATTAAAATATCTTACATAAAAAAACCTCAAAAAAGACAATGCTGCAATTAATGCTAACAATATATAAAATATACTATCGTCCGATGATAGTTTCCTGAAATAAATTTTCATTTCAACCGGCTTACCCAATAAATTAAGAAACTTATTTTCTTTTAAAATATTTTGCAGGATTACATAATAAGCGGGCTCTAGCTTTTTAAGTGAATCTTTTTTTAGGGCAATACTATCAAGGCTTTTAACGGAGATACTATCCGCACTTTTTATTACAGCACTAACTGATTTTTTTATTTTGATGGTATCAGCTTGCTGGGCAGCAACTAAAACAGGAAAGGCGATAAGTAGTAATAAATATAAAACCTGTTTCAAGCGGATAATTTATACATCAAAATTAAATTGAATTTTTTAAAAGTAATTAATATACCCAAAATGTATTTTAGATGACTGGCTTAGATTAAAATTAACATCATTTCTTTTACCGATTGCGAGGCTCATATTTAATAACCCAAGTTTTGTTTCAAACAAAATACCTATGCCGCCACTAATAAAATTATTCGAAACGTTTACCAACTGATATTTATTTTTTACCCAGCCTGCATCAATAAATCCAAATAAATAAGAATTCAAACCAACAAGATAACGGTACTCTGCTGTTGACACCAGGTAGCGGGTGGCGTAGATACTTTCCTCATCAAAACCACGCAATAATTTGTATCCACCTATCTGAAATAATTCGTTTCTGAAAATATTGGGGCTGTTAAAAATTCCTATATTAATAATTGCTTTTAAAGTACTTCTTTTACCAGTTGTAAAATAATGGGCCGCCATTGCTTTAACCCTAAACTGGTAAGCTTTTAATTTAATAGAATCATATAAGGAAGCATAATTAAAGGAAGGATCTGTTAAGCTGATGATGTCATTGCTTTTGCTAATTGTTTTAATACCAACGGTTGTAACCAATTTTACCTCGTTACCGGATTTTGGATTGAACCTGTAATTGGTGTTGTTGAAATCGTAATCAATTCCAATATTTGCAGCACTTACATCAATATTTACCGGAAGCATTTTTGTAGCTTTTACCAGGTTAGTATCAATACCTGATGAAAGCAAAAAGGTATTTTGCTTTTGTATAAACAGTTTGCCTGACTGACTGGCAGATAAAAGGTATTGCACCCCTAATTGTGCATTGAGTTGTACAAAAGCGGAATCTTTTTTAAATATATCAAATGAAAAATCAACACCAAACGGTGAATTAAAAATATATGGTTGCTGAAAACCAATATTTAAACGCGGCGATTTTAATTGCAGTTGCTGCCAGTTGAGCAAAATAGTTTCGCCTGTTCCAAGGGTATTTTTTAGATTTAAATTTACATCGCCCGTAAGTTGTAGTTTGCCTGTTGCATCACTGGCTGGTAAAAACCCAATTAAAAAATTAACCTGGCTGCTGCGTTTAGGCTGCAGATATAAATTTAATATAGATCCGGTACCCAGCATCATCAATTCTGATGGTTGTTGTTCCTGCAGGTAAGGCAGTTCCAGTAAACGCTTACTTACCTGGTTCAGTTTTTCCTTATTGTAAATACTACCCTTGGGCATACCAAGATAATGTTGTAAAAAATTATTGGCAATTTTTATTTTTCCATTAATACGGATACTATCAATGTGATACAAAGGGCCGGTTGTAGCACTTAATACTGCATTTACCGCATTATCTTTTATCACAATACTATCTAAAAAAACGGCTGCAAACGGATAGCCGTTTTTTTCGTAGTAATTTAAAAGACGCTCTTTTATAAATGCTAATTGGCTGAAATTAATTGGCTTGTTACTAAAGTTTTTACTCATATAGCCACTTTCCTCCAACGCTCTCTTTTCAATACCAACCGTTTTTAATTGAACCCAATTTTGCTCCGCCCCCAGGTACAATTCTAATGTGGCAAAACTACTGTCGTATGTAATAAAGTCAACAGAAGCTGCAGCATAACCTTTTGTATTTAATAGCGCCGGTAATTTGCTGATATAATCTTGGCACATTAGCTGACTAGTAAAGCTGGTTTGCAGTTTTAAAACCTGCGGCCGAAAGGTGGTATCTTTGTCAAGATAATGTATTCGAAGCTGGTACTGGGCTACAGCAGTTGCAGCAAAACAACAATTCAGTATCAGCATCAATAAAAGCTGGAGATTGAATATTGAATTTTTTAATTTTTGTTGCATGCCTTTGTAAACTGTTATCAATATTAAATATTAAATTTCAAATACTAAATTATAAAGCGGCTTGGCAGGTATTTATATTCATATTCCATTTTGTAAGCAAGCTTGTAATTACTGTAATTTTCATTTTTCTACTTCGCTTAAATTGAAAGATGAAATGATTGCAGCTTTGGTAAAAGAAATTGAAATTACTGCTGTACCAATTGATGAAACAATTGACATTGTTTCATCAATTGCTCCTGAAAAAGAAAAAATAGAAACCCTTTATTTTGGCGGAGGTACGCCTAGTATTATTAACCTGGAAGACCTGGAATTATTATTAAATGCTTTACAGGACAAATTTATTTTTAGCGATGATATTGAAATAACGCTTGAGGCAAACCCCGATGATATTACCGTTGCGAAACTGGCTTTGTGGAAAAGGGCTGGCATTAACCGGCTAAGTGTGGGCATTCAATCTTTTATAGAAGAAGAGCTGGTTTGGATGAACAGGGCACATACAGCAACTGAATCGCTTCAATGCATTGAGGATATAAGAAGCGCAGGCTTTACTAATTTTTCTATTGACCTTATTTATGGTTCGCCCCTTTTAAGCAATGAAGACTGGAAACGAAATGTAGAAAAAGTAATTGAAAAAGGCATTCCACATATCTCCTGTTATGCACTTACGGTAGAACCCAGGACAGCATTGGATAAAATGATTATTCTGCATAAAAAGGCACCCGTTGATACAGAAAAACAGGCAGAGCAATTTATGTTACTGATGCAGTGGATGGAAGATGCCGGATACGACCATTATGAAATAAGCAATTTTGCCAAACCAGGAATGAGGAGCAAACACAACAGCAGTTACTGGCAGGGAAAAAAATATTACGGCTTTGGCCCATCTGCACATGCTTTTGATGGCAAAATCAGGCAATGGAATATTTCCAATAATGCTTTATATATCCAAGCTTTAAAAAAGAATATTATCCCTTTTGAAAAAGAAATTTTAACTATAACACAACAATTAAACGAATATATTATGACTTCGCTGAGAACAATGGAGGGACTAGATTTAGTTACAGTTGAAGAAAGATTTGGAAAAAAAACAAGTCAGCATCTGCAATCAGCCAGTGAAAAATGGAAACTGGGTGGTAAACTTTTTACCGATCATAAAAAAATTATTTTAACCAGGGAAGGGAAATTATTTGCGGATGGTATTGCCGCTGATCTGTTTTTTTAGTGATACAACCGTTTTGCCCGAAGCTTTCAAACTTTTATTCAGCAATGTATTTTATTCCGCTTTCATGCGAACGACGGCTTATCAATTCTTTCAATTCATCAATTTGTAAAGCAGTTATATGCGCCAATGAAAAACTTTTTATTTTATTTGTGGCAAGCTTAAAATCAATGGACGAATTTTTAAAACTAATTTGAATGATAGCTGACCACCTGAGATTGGCTCTATCAAAAATATTTTTTTGCCACCTGATGCTATCGATGTTAATTGAAAAATAGCGTTTATAAATCCATAGTCCATTTATTTGCAGATAACTCTTTGCAGAGAAAATAAGGGCAACTAACCCAAGTGGATAGTTTGACCAGTCCCTGCTTATACTTACTGTGTAAATAATATAATAAATTCCAACAAACAAAAAACCATACATGTATATGTACTTTCCTATCCTGGCTTCTTTAGATTGATTTGGGGTATTTTTTAAAATATCAATTTTATAATTCTCGTTCATGTTAGCAGGACATTAATTTTTTTTGTAAGGATTAATTTTTAAGATTAAAATGTACTCTTTTGGTGTCTGCAAAATATAATTAATCTACACCAACATTGGTTCAATTTTGTCAAAGGCTTCTTTCACATCAAGTCCATTCCATAAAATTTGGTATACAGTTTCAGCAATCGGCATAGCTGCTTTTATTGTTTGGTTAATAATGTAAATACTTTTGCTGGCATTGTAACCTTCCGCCACCATACTCATTTCTATCTGTGCCGATTTTACAGAATAGCCTTTACCAATCATGTTGCCGAAGGTTCTGTTGCGGCTAAAAAGTGAATAACAGGTTACCAGCAAATCGCCTAAATAAACAGAGGAGGCATAATTGTGATTGCGGTTGTTTATATGCCCTACTTCCACATTTTTTATACCCGCCATTTTTAAAAAACCAGCCATTTCATCCGCACAATTGGCAATTAATACACTCAAAAAATTATCCCCATAATCCAGCCCGTGTGCCATCCCTGCGCCTACTGCATAAATATTTTTTAATACCGCTGCATATTGCACTCCGTATATATCAGTGTTTTCTACCGTATTCAGATAATCAGTTTTAAAATATTGTGCAATATGGTGAGTCGTCATTTCATCAATACCAGAAAAAGTAAGATAAGATAATTTTTCAGCAGCCACTTCTTCTGCATGGCAGGGGCCAAGTATGGTAAAATAATCTTCCAACGCAACACTAAATTCGCTTTTTAAATAATCGTTCAGCAACAAAGTATTAGAAGGCAAAATTCCTTTTACAGCACTAACAATTTTTTTTCCTGCAAATATATTTTTATCAGGAAGGCTTAGTGTTGATTCTACATAAGCAGAAGGAATAGCAATGATGATACAATCAGATTGTGCAATAACTTCTGCTACATTAGTAGTTAATTTTAATTGGGTTGTATCAAAATAAGCCGCACTTAAATAGTGCGCATTATGTCGGCGAAGCATCATCTGATCAATGGCTTTTTGACTGCGGTTGTACCAATAAATAGTTTGCCCATTGTCTGTTAAAACCTTTGCCAGTGCTGTTCCCCAGCTTCCACTACCCAAAATTCCGAAGTTCATACAAATTTATTCTAAGGTTGATAATATTTACTTCCGCTTTCCTTTTTAAAATAATGGATGCATAAGATGCAGGTAATTTATAAGGGCATATAATTTTAATTTGGTCAGAAACAAATGCAGTTTCATAACAGGCAAATTAAAATTATAAAAACCAACAATGCCTTATCCAGTCTCACTTTACTACACAAAATTTTCTTTCTTTTTCCTAAAAAAAGGCTGATTTACCCTAAGTGTATCACCAGCCTCAAATGCAATTCACTTACCATCGTTTTGTAAAAGTTAGCTATTTATTGCTGAAATTTTTTGATTGCTGTTTCTTAGAAGCTGTCTAAAAACAATTTTTGAAATACCTTATAACTTAAGAAGTGGCGGATGGGGATACCGGCCACAGCGACTAGCCGGGATTGGTTTCCTTACCAACCTCAAGATGGCAGATGAAGAGTCTACTTTTAAACAGCTTCTTTGGAAAGTGTAAACATTTAATTACAGCCCAAGTTTATCTACGGCTAATTGTGCAGCAATCTGACTGGCATCTTTTTTATTAAATCCTTTTCCCTGGGCCACCAGTTCTCCATCAACTGTTGCGCCAATGGTAAACAGGCGGCGGCCATTTTCAAACTTTTCTTCCAGCGTGGCAAACTCCAATGCTTTACCATTTTTATTTGCCCAGCCGTATAATTTATTTTTTATGTTAATCTCAATACCTTCAAGGTCATCAATAAACATGTGGGTAGAAATGATGTATTTTTCAACCCAGGATTGGGTCTTGTCATAACCTCTGTCAAGATAAACTGCCCCTATCAGAGCTTCCAGCGTGTTACCAAATATCTGGGATATTTTCAGGGAGCTATCAAATTTATTGTAGATGGTGATTTTTTTAAGACCCATTTTTATACCGATATCATTCAGTTGCTGGCGGTTGACCATTTTACTTCTCATCTCGGTTAAAAACCCTTCTCCCTTGTAAGGGTATTTCATAAAAAGGTAGTGGGCCACAATAGAACTTAAAACCGCATCCCCCAAAAATTCAAGGCGTTCATTATTTTCATCGGCACCTTCCCTTACCGAACGATGACTTAAAGCAGTTCTGTATAAACTAAGATTGTGTGGTGTAAAACCAAGCACATTATTGAGTTGCTTTTTAAACTCTTTCTTTTTAATATTTACAGTAAAAAAATCTTTAAATAAATTCAATTGAAGTAAAATAAGTTATTCGAAATTAATATTATTTACGGCAAAGAAAAAATATAAAAACCACCAACTACCCTGAGCAGACAGGTATTTAAATATAATGATGGCAGATATATTTGTTGCAACCGGTACAATTTTTTAAATAACAGAAAGATCAGCGCTTTTAAAAATCATTTACAGGATTAACTATACTTACTTATTTTGATCCTTCCATGAAACTTAAATCTGGAATAAAGTATGCACATTTATATAACCCGGTAACAATACTGAATAAGCTGGTTGAAAATAACTGCGAAAATTTAAGGGATGTATTTTTTTACAATAACAGAAGCATTGTGGCCACCAAAACCAAAGGTGTTGCTGAGTGCAGCATTTACTGTACGATGCTGTGCAGTATTAAAAGTAAAATTTAATTTAGGATCCAATTCCGGATCATCGGTAAAGTGATTGATGGTAGGTGGTATGATATCTTTTGTAACCGCAAGAATACAAGCCAGTGTTTCCAAAGCACCTGCGGCACCAAGGCAATGTCCCGTCATGCTTTTTGTAGAACTGATATTCAGATCGTATGCATGCTCACCAAATACAGTAAGAATTGCTTTGGTTTCTGCAACATCACCCAGTGGTGTTGACGTACCGTGCACATTAATATAATCAATGTCTTCGGCTTTCATTCCGGCATCTTTTAATGCAGCACGCATTACATTTTGGGCACCAAGTCCTTCGGGATGAGGGGCGGTAATATGATAGGCATCCGCACTGGCACCTCCTCCGGCAATTTCGCAGTAAATTTTTGCACCCCTTGCCAGGGCATGTTCCAGGCTTTCAATTACAAGTATTCCTGCCCCTTCGCCCATTACAAAACCATCGCGATTTTTATCAAATGGCCTGCAGGCAGTTTTATAATCATCGTTTCTTTCGCTCAGCGCCTTCATGGCATTAAAACCACCAACGCCGGCGGCGCTAACAACGGCTTCACTTCCCCCCGTAATTATGATGTCTGCTTTATTCAGGCGAATGGTATCGTAGGCATCAATGATGGCGTTGGTTGCAGATGCACAGGCACTAACCACTGCATAGTTAGGCCCCCTGAACCCATGACGGATTGAGATATGACCTGCGGCAATATCCAAAATCATTTTCGGTATAAAAAAGGGATTGAAACGTGGGGTGCCGTCACCGGAAGCAAAATTGATTACTTCTTCCTGGAAGGTTATTAAACCCCCAATACCACTGCCAATGATTACGCCTACCCGGTCAACATCTACATTTTCTTTGCTGATGCCTGCATCTTTTACTGCTTCGTCGCTGGCAATTAAAGCAAACTGGGAAAAACGATCAATTTTACGGGCTTCTTTCCTGTCGAGGTAATTGGTGGGATCGAAATCTTTAACCTCGCAGGCAAACCTGGTTTTAAATTTAGCAGCGTCGAATTGTTTGATCAAATCACAACCATTTACTCCATCGGATAATCCTTGCCAATATTCAGCAACAGATTTACCCAAAGGAGTGATGGCGCCCAATCCGGTTACAACTACTCTCTTAAAGTCCATAAAATTTACCTGCGATAATTAAAAAAGAGATGATGATTACTTGGCGTGTTCTTCCAGGTAAGTTACAGCCTGACCAACGGTAGTGATGGTTTCAGCTTGTTCATCAGGAATTGAAATGTTGAATTCTTTTTCAAATTCCATGATCAATTCAACGGTGTCCAAACTATCGGCACCTAAATCATTTGTGAAAGAAGCTTCTGGCGTAACCTCGGCTTCATCAACACCTAATTTGTCAACAATTATTTTCTTTACTCTTGTTGCAATGTCTGACATGGTAGTAATTATTTAGTTAATCAGGTGCAAAAATATACTTTTTGCAATAAATACAAAGAAATATAAATAAAGCCAAAATAGCCCCTTTTATGCTACCTGAATGGTTTTTGTAAAAGGCAAATTTGCCGCTGATAGTTGAAACCAACAAATATATTTTCATAGATTTTTTTTTAGTGACAAAGTAGTAAGTTGATTACTCCTGCTTAAACTTCAACAAGTGTTGATAATTAAAAATGTTTGTATATTGTATCCTTTAGTTATCGCTTATAAAGTATAAGAAACCAAAAAACGATTGTTATGGCATTAAAACAAATTGATCACGGCAGCAATGCCTACCATCAAATGGTGCAACTGCGAATGGAGATTTTGCGTAAACCACTTGGTTTATCTTTTACAAAAGAAGAGCTTGACAATGAAAAAAACGATATCCTGATTGCTGCTTTTGATGAAGATGAAATATTGGGATGTTGCATTTTAACTAAAATAGATAAAACCCATATCCGGCTGAGGCAAATGGCAGTTCAAAAAAATTTACAGGCAAAAGGCATTGGCGAATCAATAATAAGTTTTGCAGAAAATATAGCCCGTGATAACGGATACAAAATACTTACGATGCACGCCCGTGACAGTGCAACCGGCTTTTACGAAAAATTTGGCTACACCATTAAGGGAGAGCAGTTTGAGGAAGTAAAAACCCTGCACCATGTAATGGAAAAAATACTGGTGTAATAATTATTTATGAATTTTTGCTTTGAGTATTTTTCTTGCTGCCTGAACATTTTCACCTGGAAAAGCATCTTTAGGTACAATAAAAAAAGAACGGGTATCAAAATATAAATGAAAAAAATGAGGGCTTTCCATCGTGCTGCTAAATGCTGACCAAGGCCACCTGCGGCTGCCTCTTTCATTTTCTATAACAAAGTCTTCATTGCTTAAAATAGCTTTAAACTTGTCTTTAAAAGTATTTGATTTTTTATAGATGAAAATGGGTAGTAAAAACCAAAATGCAATCATTAATGTAAACCATAAAAAAGAACTGAGCAAAAACGAAACAGGTGATATTTTTTTAAAAAAGAATAAAGCTGCCGATACAATGGCAAATATATTTATCAGGATCATCATAATCTTTATCTCTTTGCGGGTAATAAAATGATACCGTAATGCTTGTATAACTTTGCCTTTATTATATGTAAACAAATCTGAGGTCATGCCGTAAAGGTACCACATAATTAATAATTTCTTTATGCCTTCACCTGCAACAAATATTTTCTGGCTTTGATAAAACAATACAGTAGAACCGTTTTTTGTATTGAAGACTTTACCGCTGTAGTTACCTGAAAAAATTTGTAATCAGCACAAATTAATCCCCATTTATATTTTACATTCGTTGAAATTATTTATTCCTTGTCTGCAATCATTTATTATTTAACACTGCCCTTTATCTACCTTTTATCTGTAGTGCCTTTTCGCTTGTTGTATATCATTTCTGACGGACTTTACCTGCTGTTGTATTATGTAATACGTTACCGCAAAGAGGTTGTGCATTCTAATCTCACCAATGCCTTTCCACAAAAAACGCCTGCAGAAATATTAACACTCGAAAAAAATTTCTTCCGCTATTTCTGCGATCTGTTGCTGGAGACTTTTAAAACCCTATCCATAACCCCCGAAAAAATGCTGCAGCACTGCAGCATTGACCCTGCTGCAACCTTATTGTTTGACCAGCTTGCAGCCGAAAATAAAAGCATCATTATTGTAATGGGCCACACGGGCAACTGGGAATGGGCGGGCAATACTTTCAGCCTTTGCTGTAAACACCAACTCTATGTAATTTATCATCCGCTGGCCAATAAATATTTTAACGGTCTTATTTGCAGAATGAGGGAAAGGTTTGGTACAAGGCTAATACCCATGAAGGAAACTTTCAGGGATATTGTAAAAAACAGAAATGAGCTTACAGCAACTGCTTTTATCGCAGATCAGTCTCCCAACCCAAACAACGCACACTGGATGAAATTTTTACAGCAGGATACTGCCGTGTTTATGGGTACAGAAAGAATAGCAAAAAAGATAAAATATCCCATTGTTTTCGTTTCTGTAAAAAGATTAACAAGAGGTTATTACACTTTGATGGCCGAACAGTTACAATCACCACCATACGCTGATGATGAGGGCAGTATAACAGAAACACATACTAAAAAACTGGAAGCCGATATACTTGCGCAGCCTGAAACGTGGCTCTGGGGGCATAAAAGATGGAAACACAAGCGTTTTAAAACGTAAATAAGTTATCTTCACTTTCTAAATTGTCCAATAAAATGCTCCTGGGTAAAAATCTGATACTGGCTACAAAGCCGTTTGCAAAAGAAATAAGATCCAAAAGTTGGTTTCATGCAACTTCTACGCTCGCCTTATTAATACTGGCGCTTGGTGGGTCTTTAGCAGTACCTGGCATTATTTTAAAATTATTGTGCAGTGTAATTGCAGGGTTATTGCTAATACGCATGTTCATCATCTATCATGATTATCAGCACCATACCATCTTAACACATTCCCCTGTTGCCGAAGTGATCATGACCGTTTTTGGGATGTACATGCTTTCGCCCGCCAGTATCTGGAAAAGATCACATGACCATCACCACAACCACAATTCTAAATTGTTTAGCGCAAGTATAGGGTCTTATCCAATTGTTACAAGAAAAAAATACATGGAGATGAGCCGTTTTCAAAAGTTTATCTACCTGGCCGTACGCCATCCTTTAACCATTGCGCTGGGATATTTTTCTATGTTCATTATCGGCATGTGCCTGCGTTCTTTCGTTAGCAACCCAAAAAAGCATTTTGATTCGCTGATAGCATTGGTAATTCACATTACTGTGGCCGTGTTACTATTTGTTTTTATAGGATGGCAGGCATGGTTTTTTATGTTCTTTCTGCCTTTTTTAATCGCCTTTGCCATTGGTGCATATTTGTTTTACGCCCAACACAATTTTCCAGGCGTGGAATTTTATGAAAATAAAAACTGGGTATACGAAAAAGCAGCACTGGAATCAAGCAGTTTTATGAAGATGAATCCTGTTATGGAATGGTTTACCGGTAACATCGGCTACCATCATATTCATCACCTTAATTCAAAAATTCCTTTTTACCGCTTACCCGAAGTAATGCGGCATTTTACCGAACTACAGAATTGTAAAGTAACCCGGCTTACACCAAAAGCAATGAGTGCCTGCTTTAAGTTAAAAGTATGGGATCAGGAAAGCAACCAGATGATTGGCGTAAAAGGTCTTCATAAAATGCCCGCATAAACTCTGTGGCTGAAGCCCCCGCCAGCAATTAACTTTAACCCCCACCTAAATAAATAATATCACCATGCAATTTACTGCCTTACAAATAGCCAGTCTGCTTAATGGACAGATAGAAGGAGATGCAACAGTTACTGTAACTAAATTATCAAAAATTGAAGAGGGGATTCCTGGTTCAATTTCTTTTCTTAGTAACCCGTTGTACACTCAGTATTTGTATGGTACGCAAGCCTCAATAGTTATCATAAATAACAGCTTTGTTTTAACAGCACCCGTTACGGCAACATTGGTAAGGGTAGAAAGTGCAGAGAATGCATTCGCTAAATTACTGGAAATGTACAACGCCGTAAAGCTGAATAAAAAAGGCATCTCCAAATTATCTTTTATTGCAGATAGCGCTACCGTTGGCAGTGATATTTATGCCGGTGAATTTGCTTTTGTAGGTGAGTACGCCATCATTGGTAACAATGTAAAAATATATCCGCAGGTGTACATTGGCGACAATGCAGTGATTGGTGATAACACTACCCTTTTTGCCGGTGTAAAAATTTATTCTGAAACCCATATTGGTAAAAACTGCATCATCCATTCCGGTACTGTAATCGGCAGCGATGGCTTTAG
>NZ_JACMOO010000274.1 GCF_014377975.1 Ferruginibacter sp. | reverse complement strand
GGCGGCATTAACCCTTAAAGCCAGCCTCAATACAATTTGGTTTCAAAAAAATGAAGGGCAATTTGGTAACACAGATGTTTTGTATGGTTTCCGTACTTCTTTCGGTTCAATGGGAATATTCAATAACAAGTTAAGAGTAGTTACAGAACAGACTGCAAATTCAAAAAAAATTGGTAAACAAATAGTTGACATTACCTTTCCGGGATCAATGCCAAACTGGACAGTATTGCCTGGTAAAGATGCAGATGTAACAGGTTCATATAATACCAAATCTGGTACAATTAATGCCCCGATATTTAATGAGGTAACACTTAAAAACGTGTACCGGGGAATTGACCTTCGTTTATACTCCGGCGAAAATGGTGCTCTTGAATTTGACTGGCTGGTGGCAAGAGGAGAAGAGTATAAAAAAATACGAATGAATTTTAAAGGTCAGGATAGCCTTATAATTAATAAGAAGGGAGATATCGTAATTGATATGAGGCAGGATGACATGGAAATTGCAATACCAGAAACTTATCAGCTGATCAATGGTCATAAAAAAAAATTTTCAACCGGTATGGCTATGCTGAAAGATAAAAATACTTTACAGTATGCCATTGCCGGTAATATAAATCCAGGCCTTCCACTGGTGATAGATCCTGTAATGTTATGGTCAACCTACCTGCACAACAATACCAGTACATTTGATGAATACCTGTATACCATTGCTGTAAATACAGCCAGTGAAGTATATGCCTGTGGGTTTACCAACGAAGCCATCAGCAGCGCCTATATGAGTAGTGTAGCTCCGGGCTTTTTAAGCACTTATAACTATGGGTTAAATAGTTCTAATGCAGAACAGTCTGTAATTTTATATCGCTTAAACCCAAAAGGAACAGCCATTACAGCCTGGACCTATACCGGTCAAACAACCAATATTCCGGTAGCAATGGGCATCTTTCCCAACAACAGAATTTTAGTGGTATATCAGGCAGATACAGTACAAATTTTTTCAGCCGATCTTACTACCAGATACTTCAATAATCTGATTGCCGCCAATGCAGGTGATATAACCTATCAGTCACAGGCGATTATAGACAACAATGTATTTTATCTTGGTGGTGTTGCCGGAACGTCATTGCCAGCTTCACTAATACCAGCCACTGCACCAGATCCGCTCTTTTCCAAAGCTGAAGGATTAATTTTACGCGTCAAAGATGCAAGCACTACGCCTGTTGCTGAATGGGGTACTTATGTTGGAGGCTCTTCTGTAGAATCTTTTACTGCGATTGCCGCAACGCCGGATAAAACTAAACTTGCATTTGCAGTCCATGTAAACTCCAAGGGAAATGGTTATCCCGCATTGGTGAATGCAGTGGATAATACCATTGCAGGCAGCGAATTATTGGTAGGTGTACTCCCCGTTGGCATACCAACCGCATTTGATGTATTTTCTTATTTGGGCGGAAGTTTAAATGAAGGAAAAATTACCGACCAATCAAATGCGGCGCTTGTTGCCGCAGACAATAATTACTTTTATGTAGCGGGTAATACAACTTCAACAGACATGCCTGGTACAATAGGATCTGCCCAGCCAGGCCATGGTACAAACAGTGGCAGTTCCGATCAGTTTTTATCCCGGATACCATTAAATGGGAGTGCGGGCACCGGCTTTATTACCACTTATAATGGCGGAGATGGTATCGACCTGGTTGGTGGCCTTGTAATAGATCTTCGTACACATGATGTATTGCTTTTTGGCACTTCCGAATCTATCAATTTCCCAGTGTACAATGCGTCCACCTATAGCCCTTTTTACCAGGGAATTCATGGAGATACGGCTGCGGGAAAATTAGATATCACTTACAGTGTATTTGCAAACGGGCTTGCTGCCCGAAAATTTTCCACCTTTATTGGCGGAGACCATAATGATTATCTTGGAAGCACAGGAAAGCTGCAGGGAACCGGTCATTTTCAATACAATTTCATCAATGGATTTACTTATATTGGCACCACCATCCACTCAGATCAAACTACCATTCCAACACAATGGATGAGCAGTATACCTGGTTTTGATAAAAGTATACCCTTAGCTACGTTGGGTAAAGACAACCATTTTATTTTTGCCATGAGCCCCAGTACTTCAGATTTTGGAGATGCTCCGGCAAGTTATGATGCTCTTACACCGGCAAGTTCAGCCGTATCATTTTTTGACCTGCGTATTGGTGATGAAGTGGATGCGGAAGAGGGTCCCAATAACTCTGTTTTGGCTGACGGAGATGATCATTTAAATTCTGGTTCTACCGATGATGAGGATGGCGTTGCTTCTTTAGCAACCATCGCTCACGGGGCTACCAGTTATGCCGCCACAGTGTCTGTGTTTAATAATATCGGCACACCAGTACAGCTTTGTGGCTGGATAGATAGTGATGGCAACGGTATTTTTGATACAAATGAATACGCCACTGTAAATGTGCCTAATAGTGCAGTACAGCAATATGTTACATTACATTTTTCGGCACTCCCTCCTTTTTCCACTGTGTCCGGATTTACCTATTTACGCCTGCGCATAGCGAATGTTACTTTAACTGCTGCGGATGCCACCGGTGCGTTTGGAAAAGGAGAAGTGGAAGATCACATTGTATTACAAAACCTGGTACTACCGGTATTGCTCGAAAAATTTACAGCCATTCCGCAGGATGAAAACGTACTGCTTAACTGGACCGTAAACAAAGTAAACAATGTACAACAATACCAAATTCAACATGGCACAAGTATTGCCCAATTCAATAACCTGGGAAGCGCTGTTACAGATGGTAAAACAAACTACATCTGGCTGCACACTACACCAATAACCGGCAATAATTATTACCGTTTAAAACTTATTTGTACAGATGGAACAATTAGATACAGTGGTATACAAAAAGTAAATTTTAGTAAAAATACGCCTGTATCAGTTTATCCCAATCCTGTATCCGGCGTACTCAATATTAATATTACACACGCCATGATAAATAAACCCGGCATCATAAGTTTCTTAACTATTGACGGGAAAATTTTAAGCCAGAAAAAAATAGCTGCGCTGAATCAGGTTGAAAGTATAGATGTTAGTCCCTATCCGCAAGGAGAATATCTTTTAAAAATAACGTTTGCAGATAAAGTCATAGTGAAAAAAATAAATGTAAAAGTGTATTGATTTTTCAACATAAAATAAGCTTGCTGTGAAATTAAATTTTACAAACTGCCGGGAGGTATAACTCCGGCATTTTTTTAAATATATCGGTAACCTTCTGTTTTTTTTAGTTTCCTCCACTTCATAAATCAACAATCAATGATCGTCATTATCCGGGTAGTAAATTATGCAAACGGAAATTAACCGATACTATTTTTTCTTTTTACTTTCTCAAAATATAATATGGTTTTAGTACACTTTAAAAAAATTGATTAAATTCGAAGTCATTTAAATTTAGTTTTATGAAGCATATTTTTCTGCTGCTGCTTTGCAGCTTTATTATTTTGCCATTGATGGCGCAAAATAAATCAGCAAAAACAGATACTCCAGATCCTGCAAAAAAAATATTGATTGTAGAAACAGCCTGCGGCGAATGCAGACTGGGCCTTCATGGAAAAAGTTGCGACCTGGCGGTTCGCATTAACGGTAAGGCTTATTTTGTAGATGGTATTCACATAGATTCTTTTGGCGACGCACATGCAAAAGATGGTTTTTGCAAAGCGGTACGCAAGGCAGAAGCGCAGGGAACAATTGTGGATGACCGGTTTATAGTAACCTATTTTAAACTGCTTCCGTCAGATAAAAAAATGTAATCAAGCCTAATACTATTATCAGCAATACTTATCCTCTTTTAGTGTAATGTACACAATTGTTTAGTCAGCAATATTTACTTTTATAAATAATTTATCCTGTTACAATCATATTCGCTTAAAACTTCAAACAAAAAATATATGCACACGCGTCGCGACTTTATCCAAAAACTAACTGGCTCTTTGATAGCCTTACAAATTTCTCCAGCCCTTGTTACAGCAGGTTGCAACAACATAATAGTACCTTATGACGGTCCATTATTGCGGGTTGCCATCATGGGGCTGGGCAGTTATGGCACCCGGGTTGCGGAAGCTATGAAAGACTGTAAAAAAGCCAAACTCGTTGGAGTTATCAGTGGTACGCCCTCAAAAATAAAAGACTGGCAGGCCAAATATAATATTCCCGAAAAAAATTGTTATAACTATGAAAATTTTGACCAGCTCAAAAACAATCCGGATATTGATGTAGTGTATGTAATTACACCCAATGCCCTGCATAAAGATCAGGTGATACGGGTTGCAAAAGCAGGCAAGCATGTTATTTCTGAAAAACCAATGTCGATCAATGCTAAGGACGGACAAGAAATGATTGATGCATGCAAAAAGGCCCATGTAAAATTACTGGTGGGTTACCGGATGCATTTTGAACCAAAAACACTGGAAATAATACGCATGCGCAAAGCCGGTGAGTTGGGTAAAGTTTTATTTTTCCAGGGCCTTTGTGGATTTACCATTGGCGATCCCACGCAATGGCGTTTAAACAAACAATTATCAGGTGGCGGTTCTATGATGGATATTGGTATTTATGCCATCAATGGCGCACGCTACATGATTGGCGAAGATCCCATCTGGGTTACTGCGCAGGAAACAAAAAACAATCCCGAGAAATTTAAAGAAGGGGTAGATGAAACTATCCAGTTTCAATTTGGTTTTCCCGGCGGCGCTGTGGCTTCCTGTCTTTCTACTTACAGCATGAATAACCTGGATCGTTTTTTTCTGAATGGAGAAAAAGGGTATGCCGAACTCTACCCTTCTACAGGCTACGGACCTATCCAGGGCCGCACCAGTAAAGGCGAATTAACACAACCGCATGTTACCCATCAAACAGTACAGATGGATGAAATGGCGGGTATTATTTTAGAAGGTAAACAACCCGTAGTACCTGTAGACGGTGAAGAAGCTTTAAAAGATTTAAAAATTATAGATGCAATTTATGAAGCAGTTAAAACCGGTAAAAAGGTTGATTTAAAATTATAACGTTGCATGCGTTAAAGGCCCGGCTGCATAGGTTTATAAGGTGCATCAAATGGATTTATCCCACGGGTTTTTAATTTTCTGCGGTACACTTTATCCCGGCTGGTAACATATAAAATATTAAAGTCGGGACCGCCAAAACAACAATTGCTTGCCTGTCCGCCGGGTATTGGGATGATGGCATTTACCCGCCCCACCTGATCCATTATTTGTATACCCAAACGGGAGGTAACATATACCCGTCCGGCAGTATCTGCTTTTAATCCATCGCTCCATGCATTGACTGCTTCATCGGGATAATGCAACCAGCCATACCGTTGTTTGTAGGTAAGTGTGCCATCATTTTTAATGGAATAAATCCATACCCATTGTGAGGCTGATTCAGTAACATACAATTGTGTTTGATCGGGCGTTAGCGCTAGGCCATTGGCATATTTTATTCCTTCATCTACTACAAGTTTTTCTCCGTTCGGGCGGATCAAAAAAACCTTGCTGGGTTTTTCACTTCCATCGGGAACTGTAACATAGATATTGCCATTTTTTGCAACTACCAGATCGTTACCATCAATATTTTCTACAGCAATCTTTGCTTTTTCGTTGATATCATAACTTATAATTTGTTTGGTTGCCGCGGCGGTTGTATACCGTTTTCCATCTGCACCAAAGCAAGTACCACTGGCCCTTTTTGCATCCAGCTGCAACGCGTTTACCTTCCCATCAATACCAACTTTATACGTTTTTGAATTGGGAATATCCTGAAAATAAACCTCGCCTTTTGCATTGGCTGCAATACCTTCTGTAAAACCATACCCCTGCCCTGCCAGTTCCCAGTCCTGTCCGGGAATTAATAATTCGCTCAGGTATTTATTCTTTGATACTCCGGTTGCCACCGGTTTAGGCCAGTCCTTCCAAAGCCATCGCATGGCAGCAGGAAAGATGGATGTTCCCTGGTTACCGTTGTGACCATCCTCTCCCCAAACATGGGTTACTTCATAGCCACTAAAAGTCAGTGCACGTTCCATTGTTTCATTGGCCTTCCACCAATCGCCGCCATAAATATTTAAATCATTGCTGCCATCCTGCAAAAAAATACGAATTGGTTTGGGTTCATATTTTCTTATCAGTGTTGAATAACGGTCTGCTCCCCGCAAACCAACATAAGTACCAATGGCACTAAATACCCTGGAGAATTCAGCGGGCTTTTCCCAGGCAGCCGTGAAGGCACAAACCGCTCCGCTGCTTGATCCGCCAATAGCACGGTCGTTGCCATACTTTGATAAAAATATTGCACGCCCATCGCTTGTTTTTTGCTTTTCAACCGCAGGTAAAATCTCTTCTAAAATAAAACGGGCATACGCATCACCCAAACCATCATATTCAAAACTGCGGTTGTAACGATCATTGGCGGTAGTAGCATCAGCAGCCAATATGCGGCCATGCATCACAAATACGCCGATGGTAACGGGCATTTCTTTTTGATAAATCAGGTTATCAAAAACGGCCGGTGCCTTCCATTGAATGCCATCCTGGTTTACATACACACAGGCAGGTTTATCCGCACGGTACTGAGCGGGTACATATACCCAACATTCCCGCGAAGTACCAGGAAATATTTTAGACTGATCAAAAGTAAATTTCAGCACCTCTCCTTTTGGCACACCAGCCTGCTCAATGGATGCAGAATCCACACTGTATTTAATGGTTGGTGCTTGCGCCAACAGTTTTGCTGACGAAAGAAAAATAAGTAAAGCAATCAATAATTTATTCATATTGCAAGATGGTTTTAAAATTTTCTTGTATAGTAACCGCTTGAAAATCTAGCCTGTTAAAATACGCATTCTTTTTAAAATTCATTGTTTAAAAATAGTCTGAGAATTTTCTACTGACGCAGCATGCATGGACTGTTTATTTTATAGCGCCCATAAAAAAGGTTGCTGAAAACAAATACAATTACTTAATTTACGGTTTGGGGCTGGCCCCTTTTTTTTATTCAAAATTAGCTCCATGAAATCAACAACAAGAGTACAACTTTCGGCGATGATGTTTCTAGAATTTTTTATCTGGGGATCGTGGTATGTTACCATGGGTACTTACCTGGATAAAGTATTGCATGCAGATGGCGTGCAGATTGGGGCTGCCTATAGTGCTATGGCAATTGCTACCATTATCTCGCCGTTTTTTGTAGGTATGATTGCGGATAAGTTTTTTGCTGCTCAAAAAGTATTGGGAGTACTGCATCTTGCAGGAGCAGCACTTTTATATCTTCTTACCACTATTGACAATGCCAATTCTTTTTACTGGGTATTGTTATTTTATTCGCTGATGTATGCACCAACACTGGCGTTATCCAACTCGGTGGCTTTTCGTCAAATGAAAGATCCGGGTAAAGAATTTCCTTCCATCCGGGTGCTCGGCACCATCGGCTGGATTGCTACCGGCTGGCTGTTGGACAAGGTTTTTAAAATCTCTACTGATCAACTTGTATTTACTTTCAAAATGGCTGCCGTAGTTTCTGTGGGCCTGGGTATACTGAGTTTCTTTTTACCCGATACGCCACCAAGATCCAAGGGTTCTTCCACCACCTTTTCACAAATTTTGGGTGCAGATGCATTTGTGTTATTTAAAGACAAATCGTTTGTGACATTTTTTATTGCCTCTGTTTTAATCTGTATTCCATTGTCATTTTATTATAGCCTCACCAATTTATACCTCACCGAAGCGGGTATGCAAAACGTTACCAGCAATATGACTTTCGGCCAGTTTTCTGAAGCGTTTTTCATTTTGCTGATTCCTTTTTTCTTTCGTGAACTGGGTGTTAAATGGATGATTGCGGTGGGTATGATTGCATGGAGTTTGCGCTTTCTTTTTTTTGGATTTGGTAATGCAGGCAGCGCCGAATGGATGTTGTTTGCGGGCATATTGCTGCATGGTGTGTGTTTCGATTTCTTTTTTGTTACCGGACAAATTTATACCGATAGCAAAGCCGGAGAAAGAATTCAAAGCTCTGCACAGGGGATGATCACCATGGCAACCTATGGCATTGGCATGTGGATTGGCACGTTGCTCTCTGGCTTTGTAAAAGATCATTACACCATTAATGAAATAGTAAGCTGGAGAAGTATATGGATGGTACCGGCCGGCATTGCTGGTGGCGTACTGGTATTGTTTATTTTATTTTTTAACGATAATAAGAAGTCCGCTTTGCGAACAGAACCTGTACTGATGGTATAAGACAGACACTCAAAATGAAATAATATACACGCATAACTCACACATTCAAATTAATAAATAAAAAGCGAATATGAAAAAGATTGCTATGTTAGGCTCCGGTTTTATCGGGAGATTTTATGCAGATTCCATACAGGGACAAAGAAGTAAAGACAAGATTGTAACAATATATTCCAGGCGGGAAGAAGCGGCTAAAAAATTTGCGGAGGATTATACCTGCGAACGTTTTACTACCGATATGGAAGAAGCCATTGCAGGCGCAGATGTGGATGTAGTCTGTATTTCGTTGCCTAACAATTTGCACGAAGCCGCCGTGATGCTTTGTTGCAAACATAAAAAGGCCGTCATCACCACAAAGCCGCTGGGCCGTAATGCAGCCGAAGCAAAACGAATGTTACTGGCAGTAGAAGAAGCGGGTATCTTCAACGGTTACTTGGAAGATCTGGTATACACTCCCAAATTTTTAAAGGCGTATGAAAGTGTAAAGTACGGTGCATTGGGCAGAATTTTATGGGCTAAATCCAGAGAAACACATCCAGGTCCGCACAGTGATTGGTTTTGGGATATTGAGCAGGCTGGCGGTGGTTGCATTTTAGATTTGGGATGCCATTGCATTGAAATTACCCGGTCGTTTATTGGTAAAGATATTAAACCGGTTGAAGTAATGTGCTGGGCAGATACGCAGGTAAAACCGATTGATGCAGAAGACCATTCTATCGGGTTGATAAAATATGAAAACGGTGCGATGGCGCAGTTTGAAGTAAGCTGGACTTTTCGCGGTGGAATGGATTTAAGGGATGAAGTAATGGGTACGGAAGGCACCATCTGGATCAATAATTTTTTACGCACCGGGCTTGAAATGTTTACCACCGGCAAAGCAACGGACTATGTTGCTGAAAAATCTGAAAGTAATGCCGGCTGGCTGTTTCCGGTGGGTGATGAAATAAATGACCTCGGATACAACCACATGTTTACAGAGATGTTTAACTGTATGGAAAACGGCACTGCACCAAGAGAAACTTTTTATGATGGCTATGTGGTAAATGCCGTAATTGATGCCGCCTATAAATCTGCCAAAACAAAATTATGGGAGCCAGTACAATTGGATATCTGGCGTGGTAAAACAGGTTTAAGCAAAGAAAGCCACCTGGTAGAATACGATGCCGATCATTATTTAATTAAAGAAGAAACGACGCACTACGGGGCTAAGAAAGTTATTTTAAAAAATAAGGTTACGGGGAAGATTGAGGAGAAGGTAATTGAGTAAGATTCAAGTAACATTGTCAAAATAAAAGATGCACCTCAATTAAGTGGTGCATCTTTTATTTTTAGATCGTTCAGATTTGTTAGGCTGCTTTTATCGAATCACCATCATCTTGCTAACTTCTCTTTCTTCATCATCATAGATGAATTTATAAATACCGGCTGGCAAATTGCCTGTAGTGAGTTTAATCTGGGATGTTGCTTTTTTAACAACTATTGTTTGCAATATACGGCCCGCCATGTCACTGATTTTTATTTTTGAATCAGTAGTTAATACAGGAAGATTTACAAATACAACTGCTTTTGCAGGATTAGGAAATATAGTAATCAGGGCGTTATCAACTGAGCTAAGTTTCACCACATCACTCAAAGAAAATACACCATCTTTATCAACCATTTTAAGCCGGTAGAAATATACAGGGTTGCTTCCCAATAGATCCGTGTATTGATAATTCAATTTATCATTGC
Organism: Ferruginibacter sp.; assembly: GCF_014377975.1. GTDB lineage: Bacteria > Bacteroidota > Bacteroidia > Chitinophagales > Chitinophagaceae > Ferruginibacter. Next base: position 505 of record NZ_JACMOO010000274.1, on the reverse strand, counting down.
TGTTACCCGATGCGGCTATTCTTTTGACCGCCTTGAAATTATTACCTGTGCTGCTACGCTGCAGTACGTAATAGCTGGCATTTATTTCTGCTGTTGTAATCCATTTTAAGGTCTCTTTTTATCACGTATAGTTCCTGAAAAAGACAACAGTTTTACAGGTAATATTGCTCCGTTTACACTGCTTAGAAAGAAGCTACTGAAACCATCTACCGCAAAACTTACTTCCCAGTATTGTGCGGCTGCATTCCAAATAATATTGCCATCAGCCGGATTTATTTCTACTGCATTTCCTGAGTAGGTTCCAGGTAAACTGGTTGCGCTAAAGCCATGAAATTGGTACACACGCAGGTTTGTTTTGCCCGTCGTATCGGAGGGGCCTGTCGGCAAGCTGAGGCCGTGGCCAGGATAAGCGTTATAATTGTCAAACTCCTGCTGCGTAAAATAAAGCGTTACAGTAGCTTGCGCATTGGCTGCATTGGTTGCAGGCGTTATATCATAATGCCTT
>NZ_JACMOO010000042.1 GCF_014377975.1 Ferruginibacter sp. | reverse complement strand
ATTATATTTTAGTGTGTTCTCATAGACCCGGCACTCATTGTAAAGTTTAAAGTGGTTGAGTGCTTTCCTGTTAATTAAAAGCAAAAGAGAAAGGCCGCTTTTATGAATGTTGCATGCGCCGAAAAAACAAATTGGCTATTTTTATAAAATGGATGCAGAAAGCTTTGTTACCAGTCTTGATACTGATACGCCCCCTAAAGATATTTCGGTATACCTGCTGGCATTATGGTATGATGCAAAAGAAGATTGGGACCAATCGCATACAACTATACAAGATGTGGATACAAAAAATGCAGCATGGATACATGCTTACCTGCACCGTAAAGAGGGTGACACTTTTAATGCAGATTATTGGTACAGAAGAGCGGGCAAAAAGCGACCCGATGTTACAATAAAAGAAGAATGGAATAACCTGGTCACTGCCATGATGGATTAATAAGCAATCGACTGTAAGTATTTTTATAATAAAAATTTTTCTGGTGATTTACCCTGACTCAACGTGGTTATTGTTACCAATTATTGTTTTTAATTGTTGCCCTTATTCAGCTCGTAAAGCTGTAAATTGTCTATAATATTATGCTTCACTCTTTGTAACATTTATGTCAAACCCGCATTTCAAAGATTTTATCAGGCAGTTGGCGAACCCGCTAAAGTTTAAAATATTTTTAATAACACAATTACCTTCTGCATGGTTTGCCGGTTTAAAAATTGAGAAACTTACCGAGCAACAAGCAGTAATTAGTGTAAGCTATAAGTGGTTTAATAAAAATCCGTTCCGGTCAATTTATGTGGCAGTGTTATCTATGCCATCGGAGGTTAGTACGGGTATACTTTGCATGGGTGCTTTATATAAGCGAAGCCCTGCAGTTAGTATGCTGGTGGTAAAAAACCAGGGTGCTTTTTATAAGAAGGCAGTGGGTAAAATTTTGTTCACCTGTATGGATGGTGATAAGATAAATGAAGCTGTAGAACAAGCTATCACCACTGGTGAAAGTGTTACAGTGGATTGCCGTACAGTTGGTACCAACCAGCAAAGTGAAGTGGTTGCTGAGTTTAGTTTTACCTGGAGTTTTAAGGTTAGAAATAAAGAGAAACATAAAGATGATTAATGTAAAATCACCAGGTTATTGGCTGTAGTGACGCCTGAATGATAGTTGAAAAATGACTTGCCGTACAAGTGTGCGACGCAAGGATGTTTGAAAAAGTTATATTGCCCGGTTTAAAATAAAAAATTCTTTTATATGCAAATTTCATTTCATGGTGCGGCACAAACAGTTACCGGTTCAAAACACTTAATAACCCTTAATAATGGCCGTAAAGTTTTACTTGACTGTGGCTTATTCCAGGGCATGGGTCAATTGACTGATGTTTTAAACCGCAGTTTCGGATTTGAGCCTGCATCCGTTAATTACCTGGTACTTTCTCATGCACATATCGATCATTCGGGCCTTATACCAAAACTGGTGAAGGAAGGCTTTACCGGAAAAATATTTGCTACTTCAGCCACCCGCGATCTGTGTGCAATTCTGCTGGAGGATAGTGCCGTCATTCAACGCGACGATACCAAGTACATCAATCGCAAAAGGATAAAACGAAACCTGCCATTGTTTGAGCCGATGTATACAGTGGAAAATGCATTACAATCATTAAAACAATTTGAAGTCAGACCCTATGATGAATGGTTTAAAATTGACGATGACGTAGAAGTATTATTTACTGAGGCGGGGCACATTATTGGAAGTGCCGCAGTAAGCCTGCGTATACAGGAAAATAATAAGACTACAGCGCTGACTTTTAGTGGCGATGTTGGAAGATTTAACGATGCTATTTTGCGTTCGCCAGCCCCTTTTCCGCAGGCAGATTATGTTGTGTGCGAGAGCACATACGGCAACAAATTACACGACGATGCACACCCTATTGCAGACTCGCTTTTTAATTGGATTGAGAAAACATGCATTGTAAAAAAGGGCAATTTAATTATGCCTGCTTTTAGTGTGGGCCGTACCCAGGAAATATTAATTGCATTGAACGAACTGGAAAATAATCATCGCTTACCGCTGGTAAATTATTATGTAGATAGTCCACTAAGCTTTGAAGCAACAGAGGTGGTAAGAAGTCATCCCGAAAATTTTAACCAGGCACTGCGT
>NZ_JACMOO010000273.1 GCF_014377975.1 Ferruginibacter sp. | reverse complement strand
TCTACCAATAGTATGGCATAATGCAGTTTTATTTTATCTGCCATGGCCGATTAGCCAGTCAATATCTCCACCATAAATATTACAATTTCAGCACTTTTCATTTGTATAAAATTGAGACCTGTCTAAAAACACCTTTTAGATGTTTTTGGGATTGTATCCTGTGACAATTAATTCTCAAACTTTTAAGTATCCCTTTTTGCATAAAAATAACATCAAATTCACCATTTATCAATTTTTAATACCGGTTAAAATTGCTTGCAGTACATTTGAACTATGCAAAAAACCCTTCAAATTCTTGGCAACTCTTTACGGCTCACTTTGCAGGAGCTACGGATCAATAAATTGCGTACAGGCCTCAGTCTTACGGGCGTTGCATTTGGAATTTTTTGTATTATTGGTGTGCTGGCAACGGTTAACAGTTTAGAACATAATATACAGAACGAAGTTGCCGGTCTTGGCAGCAATACCATTTATATAGATAAGTGGGAATACGGTGGCGGTCCTGACAAACCATTCTGGAAATTCAGAGCAAGACCTATAATGAAATATGAGGAAGTTGCTCTTTTAAAACAACGCTCCGAACTGGTGGAGAATATCAGTTTTTTAATGCGTTCCAGCGGTAGCATTGCTTATAAAGATGATGTTATTGAAAATGTTTCTATTTATGGTATTACAGAAGACCAGGTAGATGTGCAACCCTTCTCTTTTGCATTTGGCCGTTTTATTTCTGATGCAGAATTTAACAGTGGCAGTGCGGTAGGGTTAATAGGTTATGACAATGCAGAAAAATTATTTGGTACCGCAGAAAGGGCACTCGGAAAGTTTTATGAAATAAAAGGCAAACGGGTAAATATTGTTGGCGTAATTAAAAAAGAAGGTAAAAATTTTATTGGCTGGGATTATGATAACTGCGTAATGTTGCCATATAAATTTGCCCGGCAAATTATTGCAGAAGACTACAGTAACCCGGTATTAATTGCAAAAGGAAAAGCCAATGTTACCCCCTCGCAGCTAAGTACAGAACTACAGGGAGCAATGCGGCAAATAAGAAGATTAAGCCCTACAACAGAAGATAATTTTTCATTGAACAGTGTGGAAGCGTTCAGCAAAGCCATCAGCGGATTGTTTAGTACAGTGGATATTGTAGGCGGTCTGATTGGTATTATCAGCCTGATTGTTGGCATGTTTGGCATTGCAAATATTATGTTTGTAACCGTAAAGGAAAGAACCAGTATGATTGGACTTAAAAAAGCCATTGGTGCAAAACGTTCCAGCATATTGTTTGAGTTTTTACTGGAAGCTGCTATGCTTTGCCTGATGGGTGGTGCAATCGGTTTATTGCTGGTGTACATTCTCACGCTTGTATTTTCCAAGATGTTCGATTTTCCTGTATTTGTTTCTATTCCGCTTTTAATAGGTACTGTTATAATTTGTTTGGTAGTCGGAATGCTGGCGGGAATTTTCCCTGCGTCAAGGGCTGCCAAAATGGATCCGGTAGAGGCTATTCGGAGTAAATAAGTACTTGTTTATTGAAGGTTTTTGATAAAAAGTGTCTCGCTATTATAAGTCAACATTCAGTGCAGTTAACAAAAAGTAAATTCGTATCCATCTGTACCACTTATGCCAAGTTGCTGGTCATCAAAAAGTAACAGAAAGCCCAGTCAGGCGTTTTCTTAAAGGAGAATTTTACGTAGAAATTGTAGGATATTGTTCTTACTATTGGCATCACAAAATTCTGTGTTGCTTGTTTTACCTGTATAGCACTGCGTTGAATAGTTATTGATTAACTGAATGTGAATTTTTATATTCAAATCTAAGCCCTTGTTGCTGCTTCATATTACAATTACAATATCCTGCAATTTTCGGAAGACGGTGTGGTGTCTTTTTAAGCAATATCTATAGTGTTAACCTTTTTGCGCTGCCTCCCATTGGCGCAGAAGCGTAGAATAAAAAAACGAAATGTAGATTTTTGGTTCGCATGCATAGACCTAACAATAAGCCCAGGAATAGGCGTCGGGTAACAAAACCCGAATAAATTAAATACATTATTTTACAAATATCCGCCAATATGGCTGCGAACTTTACCGCAAGGAAAAAATAGATATCTTGCAAGTGATTAATTATGTCGACTACCATGACTTCAGAAAATATTTATAGTTTTATTTCTATTGATGCCTATGCGGTAACGCCTAAATATATTCAGCTTACCAACTCTATTGTAAATGCGGTAGAGAAAGGAAATATCCAAAAAGGATGGTTGTTGCCTTCTATCAATGATCTGAGTTTTGAACTGGATATTTCCCGCGACACGGCTGAAAAAGCCTACAAGCACTTAAAGAAATTGGGTGTAATTGGATCGGTACCCGGCAAGGGATATTTTATCAGCAACGCCGACGTAAAACAACCAGTCAAAATATTTTTACTGTTTAATAAACTAAGTACGCACAAAAAAATAATGTACGATGCTTTTGTGGCCAGCATAGGAAAAGATGCGGTGATTGATTTTTATATCTACAACAATGACTTTGCCTTGTTTAGAAAACTGTTGACGAATAAAAGAGATGATTATACCAACTACGTCATTATCCCTCATTTTTTAGAGGGTGGCGAAAAAGCCTGCGAAATTATCAATACCATACCCAAAGAAAAATTGTTGCTGCTTGATCAGTTATTGCCTGGGGTTAACGGCGATTTTGCAGCCGTGTACGAAGCATTTGAAAAAGATATCTACGAAGCACTGGAGCAGATGGTGGAACAACTAAGCAGGTATCATACCATCAAAATTATTTTCCCGGAATACACCTATCATCCCAAACAGATCCTGGAAGGATTCTATCGCTTTTGTAACCAGTTTGCTTTTAACTATGAAGTAGTTGCCAATGTTACAAAAGCTGTTATCAACGAAGGGGAAGTGTATATCAGCCTGATGGAAAATGATCTTGTTTTATTGGTTGAGAAAATTATTGAAACAAAACTGGAGGTAGGCAAACAGGTGGGTGTTATTTCTTACAATGAAACGCCGCTCAAAAAAATCATTCTCAATGGCATCACCACCATCTCTACCGATTTTTATTTAATGGGAGAAAAAGCAGCGCAACTCATCCT
>NZ_JACMOO010000272.1 GCF_014377975.1 Ferruginibacter sp. | reverse complement strand
TAAAAACATTTGAAGTAACATTGGAATACGCACAGCGTAAATTTAATACCAGTAAAATGAGTATGCTTAAAGTAGCGTAAGAAAAATAAATCATCAGGAGAACTGCAATTTTTAATTGCAGTTTTTTTTGTGCTAATACCTGCAGCCCATCGCCTGTAGAGGGAAGGGTAAAATTTTTATTAAGTTTAATATCGGCAGCTTTTTTCTATAATACAATAACCGGGTGGGCACCATTATCTCAGCAGGCGCAAGTTTCCGGTTGATTACCAGGTAGAAAACACCACCAGCAAAGGTTTTGAAGATATTGCTGCGTTGACCTCCCGGACATTTCCCAAAAAAATATTGAACTTGCCGGGACAAAATATAGCAATGATCACAAAGATGTAAAAACCCCAAAAAAATAGCGCATGTCCATTCGAATGTTTTCACAACCGGCATTACCGGTTATTATCATAAGCGGGATGCTTTTTCTTTATAATAACAGCACTTTCTTTGTTTCGGCAGGAGCAAAAATTTAAACTGTGGAAAGTTGATTAAGCTAAATTTAAGTAATAAATAACGGATTGTTTATCAAAAAAACACGTCAATAAAATTAACTTATTGGCGTGTTTTTATTTTACTAATTATTACCTGATTTGTCCGCGAATAAGTCCGCCGGGTTTAGATGTGCTATGTGCATTTACATAAATGGCATCTGTTTTTAAGGAGGCATACAAGTCATCCGTTAAAGCGGTTACTTTTACTGTGCCAAAATCTGCTGCACTTGAATAGAATCCTAAAATTACACTGCCATTTGCACCAGCAGCAGCTTTATGAATATGGGCAACTTTCAACGTATCGCCCATTTCTAGATTGGCGACATCTAACTTTATATAAATTTTCTTTGCGGATGTTACCCTGATCAACGCAGTGCCGGTAGCAGCAGTAGATACGGCAGGCACTTCATTGGCTCCGCTGAGTGTAACAAATTCTGCCACGTCAATATTGGTATTTAACTGGCCTCTCATCAATCCACCCGGTACCTGCGTGGAATGAACATTGAAATACAATTCATTCATATCATTTTTTAAGCTATCTACAAGCGTGGTGCGAATGTTGGGTAGTGTGCCGGAAGCGTTACTACCGCTAAACATCGGATTTAAGCTTAGTACAACACCACCGTTGCTAATTGCATCGCCTACATGAATATGGGCTGCAGTAAGTGCATCACCATAAACTAAGCCAACCACTGCAATGGTGTAAGTCATACTGTTGTCGGATAGCAATTTAAGGTTTGCAGTACCCGTTTCCATACGACCAAATGATGGAGTATTTTCATTTTTAACTGAAAGTGGAATCATCCATTCTTTTACAGTGGTGGGTACAATAACCGGCGTAGACTTATCTTTTTTACAGGAAATCATTGCCATGGTAAGGCACAAAAATAATAAAGTTGAATGAAGGAGATTCTTTCTCATAATATATATATATTTTATTTCTATAAACGGACAGATATTGCAAAAGGTTGTGTGATGGGAATAAGTTTTATTAAAAAAGTTAATTGTGTATCGGAACGCTGAAATGAGTGTAGTTTTATTAAACGACCCCTGATTGCATTATTGTAATGGGAAAAAATTTCGTTTTACATTTAACTACATTATAGTTAACTACAAAAAATTAGCAAAAGTCATGGTTTAATTTTTTTACATTCGGCGGGGGAACTACAAGTTTTTTACAGATAAATAGTTTGTGTTTGTATCTGAATTTCATAAATTCTATCAACGGCTTCAATTGTTTCGCTGCATAGGCAAATAATGATTGGTTTTTCAAATCAATCCTGTACCTAACCTTTATGCACTCTATCGGGTTCGGGAATCGACCTTTTTTCTTTTTACCGAAAGGCGCAGGTTCATAACCCTGGCTGTATATAGGTAGCTGGGTAAGTATACTTTTCTTCTCCCCAAGTTTCAAACAAATACAATTCATTTTAGGTGGTTGTTGTATTTCAATATATTTTTACGCCCGAAAGAAAATGGAGCGAAAATAGTGCGATAAATGAATTGCAGTACGCTTCGATAAGAGTTTAAAAAAGGTATACAGTACAAGAGGGCGATGCAACGATGTTTCACACAGCTTTGCCGCCCGGACAAAAAAGAAAAATTAAATACCTCAATTTCTTTTTAGAAAACAGGGGCCAACTTAAAGCAATAAAAATTTATAATGGTAGATGTAATTCTCGGACTTCAATGGGGTGATGAGGGCAAAGGAAAAATCGTTGATTATTTTGCGCCTGGTTATGATGTGATTGCCCGTTTTCAGGGCGGCCCGAATGCGGGACATACTTTGTATGTAGATGGAAAAAAAGTAGTGCTGCACCAGATACCCAGCGGCATTTTTCATGAAGGTAAAACCAATCTCATTGGCAATGGGGTAGTACTAGATCCGGTAACGCTTAAAAGAGAATGTGAAGTAGTGGCGTCTATGGGAGTTGACTATAAAAAAAGCTTATACATCAGCGAAAGGGCGCATTTGATTTTGCCTACGCACCGGGCTTTGGATAAGGCCAGTGAAGTGGCAAAAGGCAATGAAAAAATTGGGTCTACCTTAAAAGGAATTGGTCCTGCATATATGGATAAAACTGGTCGAAATGGTTTGCGTGTAGGCGATTTATTAGATAAAACGTTTACATCACAATACATAAAATTGCGGCTGAAACACCAGCGCCTGCTGGATAATTATAATTTTCAGGAAGACATTAGTTTGTGGGAAGATGATTTTTTTGAAGCAATTGAAGAACTAAGGAGTTTTAAAATTGTTAATGGAGAATACTTCATCAACGATAAAATACAACAGGGAAAAAAAGTATTGGCCGAAGGTGCCCAGGGAAGTATGTTAGATGTAGATTTTGGGACTTTTCCTTTTGTAACCAGCAGCAGTACAATATCTGCCGGCGTATGTACCGGACTGGGTATTGCACCTCAAAAAATTAAAGAAGTTTTTGGTGTTTCAAAGGCTTATTGTACCAGGGTTGGAAGTGGTCCTTTTCCTACAGAACTGAATGATGAAATGGGAGAACTAATACGCAAAACGGGTAGTGAATTTGGTGCCACCACAGGAAGGCCCAGGCGTTGCGGCTGGATTGATTTAGTTGCTTTACAATTTGCCTGTATGATTAACGGAGTTACCCAGATTATTATGACTAAAACAGACATTTTGGATGCATTGCCAGAATTAAAAGTTTGCAATGGTTATTCTATCAATGGAGAAGAAAAAAGTTATGTCCCTTTCCAGATGAGCAAGGTACAAATCGACCCGATTCATACAAGTTTTGAAGGTTGGCAAACTGATATTACAAAAATTGACAATTATGACAATTTGCCTTTAAAAATGAAAGAATACATTGACTACATTAATAATTTTTTAAAAATACCGGTAAAATATATCAGTAACGGGCCGGGAAGGGATCAAATAATACTGGCATAAAAAAATATTATAAAAATAAGTGCCTTTTTATTTGGCTAATTAAAAATCTATAAGAAATTTTACAGTAACAACCAGTTAAATTATGGCAAAGAAATCTAATAAAGAAAAAGAAACAATTCCCGGAGAAGATGTTTCTGAAAAAAAAGTTACTCCAAAAGCATCACCCAAATCTAAAAAGGAGGAAGATGACGATGATGATGATTTGGATGAAGAAACCAAGCCTGTAAAAAAAGGAAAAGCATCAGCAAAAAAAGATAGTGACGACGGGGATGATGACGATGATGACGATAATATTGAAGCCGATGATGAATGGGAAAAGGGTGAAGATGGAGATGACTGGGATACCGACTTTGATGAATTTGATGTACCAAAATCTGCTGCTAAGAAAACAGCGGGTAAAAAATCTGCCAAAGATGAAGATGAAGAGGAATTTAAAGATCTCGGTTTTGACGACTTAGATTCAGATGGCGGAGATTTTGATGACGAGGATGATTTTTAAAAAAATAGAAGTGATAAAGATTGATTGTAATTGATGGTAGTTAAAATAACCAATTGAAAAAAGCTACTACATTTACAATAGATAATTTTACATCCTTCAGGTTAAAAATGTTGAACTGGTGTGGCCGGTTCAACATTTTTTGTTTATTGGATAACAACGAATATAATTTTGATAAGCCTGCATTTGAATGTTTGCTGGCTGTTGGTTGTAAAGCTACGCTACAAGCCAATGCAGGTGATGCTTTTGCTGCTTTAAAAAAATTCAGTGCTGCTCACCAGGACTGGTTATTTGGTCATTTGGGATACGATCTTAAGAATGAAATATCTCCTCTTCAATCCGATAATTTTGATGGTATCGGCTTTAAGGACATGAATTTTTTTGTACCGGAAATAGTGCTGCAATTAAACAAACAAACGCTTACTGTTTATTGCGAAGAAAATGCAGAGCAGGTATTTAAGGCAATACAATGCAGTGAAGAATTTAAAGAGATCATTGCTGCCGGCGTTACCATCCTCAACAGATTTACAGAGGCGGAATATGTACATATTGTACAAAAGTTGCAGCAACATATTTTGCGGGGTGATTGTTATGAAGTAAACTTTTGCCAGGAATTTTTTTCAACTGATGCTGTCATTGATCCTGCAACCGTATATCAAAAATTAATGCAGCTTTCCCCCAGCCCCTTTGCTGCATTGTATAAATCCAATGAACAATACTGCATTTGCGCCAGCCCGGAACGTTATTTTAAAAAGATGAGCAATAAAGTACTTTCACAACCCATAAAGGGCACGTCCAAACGTTGCTTAACAGATGAAGACCTGGATGAAAAAAGCAGGCAGCAATTATTAAACAGCGAAAAAGAAAGAACTGAAAATGTAATGGTAGTGGACCTGGTAAGGAATGATTTAAGTAAGGTTTGCAAACAGGGAACCGTGCAGGTGGATGAGTTGTTTGGCATCTACAGTTTTCCACAGGTACACCAAATGATCAGTACTATTAGCGGCACTTTGGAAGATGGGCTTGACTGGACGGATGCTGTGAAAGCAACTTTCCCAATGGGGTCTATGACTGGTGTACCCAAACTGCGGGTAATGCAGTTGATAGAGCAGTATGAACAAACTAAACGGGGTCTTTTTTCAGGTGCTATCGGATATGTTGATCCCGCAGGTAATGGTGATTTTAATGTGGTGATACGGAGTATTATGTACAATGCCGCTAGCAGGTATTTATCTTTTCAAACCGGCAGCGCCATTACTTTTTACAGTAATGCCGCAATGGAATATGAAGAGTGTTTATTAAAGGCCGGGGCTATGAAAAAAGTATTGCAGTAAGCTTATTGATGTTTCTTTTTAACAGGCACAGGATATACCGTTTTAAAATCCGGTACTGCCGCATCTCCTAATAATGCCTGTACACTTTCGTTTAAAATCTGGTATTTATTGGCGGTAAATAATTGCATTTTGTCCGGCGGTAAACGAAGATCAAAATTTCCGGTAACCGATAAAGTCGCATCAAATGATGGGTTAAAATGATTGAACAAAGCAATAGTCATCTGTAAATTTTTGACCATAACCCCGGAATTATATTTTCCCGAGATAGATAAAACTTCTACATCCGCCAACTCATTCGCCGATAAGTTAGTTGGTTTAAAAGGTGTTGTACTGTTGGAACTGTTACTTCCATACGTAGTGCGGTTAACATCATTACCAAAGGGTAAGGTACCTGCAGAAAATGTAGTTACGCCGCCGCCACCTTCCATGATATAATGGGTAGCAATAAATCTTTTCACATAGGTTCTGGATTCTTCCGGCAGGTAATATTGCAAACGCCAAAAATCTGTACTGCCACTTTTTTTTATCGCATTGTACACCCTTGCCGGACCACCGTTATAGGCTGCCATTACCAGCAACCAGTCGTGCATTTGGCTATATAAATACAATAAATATCTGGCTGCAGCATGGGTGCTTTTATAATAATCCCTTCTTTCATCCACCAATCCATTTACTACCAATCCATAATCTTTGGCAGTGTAAGGCATAAATTGCCAAGGTCCTCCTGCCCCCATATTGCTGGTAGCGCCGGTACTTAAATTAGATTCTATTACAGCAATGTATTTTAGTTCTTTTGGTAAGCCGTACTGCATTAAAATATTTTCTATCAGCTTAAAATAGGGCTGGCCCCAGCCTTTCATATTTTGCAGATAACCTCCATGTGCCTTTATGTAATCCTGCACAAAACTTTCGGCATTGGGATTTACCTGTGCCGTGTATGGCAAGGCTGCATTGTAGCTGTAATTAGAAAAAAGATTTTTAAAACCATATTTGGTAACCTGGTTAAAATACTCAACCTTTTCTTTTTTGGGAACCTTTCTTGTTTTGATAACTTCTTCAATCAAAGAATCTTCTCTGGCAATATTTTCTGGCAGGGTATCTTTTATTTTAGCTAATTGAGTTGAAGGGGATTGCATTAAATTATTTGTACCTGCTGCTGCAGAAAAAAATAACACACACATAAAAGATATGGTAAAAAACTTTTTCATTACTAAAGGCCACTAATTATTTTTATACTGTTGCAGCAACATAGCTGACAACTGCAGTAAAGTTACTTCATCCATTTTATTTGTAATAAGCTGTAGTCCGAAAGGTAATCCGTTGCTATGTTTATACAAAGGTATTGAGATGGCTGGCAAACCGGTTAAGTTGGCAAATACGGTGTAAATATCTGCCAGGTACATGGCAATAGGATCATCCGTTTTTTCGCCAATAGTAAAAGCTGTTGTAGGCGCCGTTGGAAGTATAATAGCATCAAAATCATTAAAAATACTGTTGGTCCGGTCAACCAGCATTCTTCTTACCTGTTGTGCTTTGGTAAAATATGCATCAAAATAACCAGCACTTAAAACAAAAGTGCCCAGTAATATTCTACGTTTTACTTCTTTGCCAAAACCTTCACTGCGGTTGCGTTTATAAAATTCTGTTAAATCTGTTACCGGTTGTTTTGTGCGATGCCCGAACCTTACCCCATCAAAGCGGTTGAGGTTACTGCTGGCTTCTGCCGTTGTTAAAACATAATAAGCCGGCACAATGTATTCCAGCAAATCAAAATCAACGGCTTCCACAACATGTCCCTCGGTTTTTAATTTATTGATAGTAGAAAATATACCCGTACCGATTTCTTTATCAAGCGATGGATGTTGCAAGGCATCTTCAAAATATGCAATGCGGTATTTTTTTTCTGTTAACGGAGTAGGTAAAGTGGTATCTGAAAAAGATATTTCTCCCCGGTTAAATGGTTGGTCAATTGCAGTACTGTCATAGTCATCCGGCCCTGAAATTATCTCCAAGGCAAGGGCAACATCTTCTAATGAAGTTCCAAAAATTCCAATCTGGTCAAAAGACGAAGCATAAGCAATCAAGCCATACCTTGATATTCTGCCATAAGTAGGTTTAAGGCCAATAATACCACAAAAATCTGCGGGCTGTCTTACAGAGCCGCCGGTATCGCTTCCCAGGCTAATCATACACATACCGGCCTGTACTGCTACTGCACTGCCACCGGATGAACCACCCGGAACCTTGGTTTCATCTAAAGCATTTAGCACATTTCCGTAAACCGAGTTTTCGTTGGTACTTCCCATTGCAAATTCATCGCAATTGCAGTTTCCAATTATAATGGCTTCTTCATCTAATAATTTTTGTATAGCGGTGGCATTGTAAACAGAAACAAATCCTTCCAGAATTTTTGATGCAGCGGTAACTGTATGATCTTGGTAACAAATAACGTCCTTAATGGCAACCACCACCCCATGTAAACGACCGATTTTTGCACCACTGTTTCTTGCACCATCTAGTGTAGCCGCCCTTTTCAGTGCTTCATCCCCAAAAATCCGGGTAAATGCATTCAGGTTTTTTTTACTATCAATTTTTAGCAGGTAATGGTTAACGGCAGCTTCACAGGAGGTATTTCCTGCTAGCAACTGTTGGTGATATTCTTTGATTGTTGTAAACAAAACAAAAGGTTTGATGGATATGTATAAAACAGGCTGAAGAGTACTCTTCAGCCTGTTAATCATTTAATTTTCAACTGGCAGAAATTTGCTTCAGCCGTAAGTGAGTTTATGTAAAGCCAAAAATTTACTTTGGTAAATCCTGGGCCTGTGCTTCCTGCGCTCTTTTTTTGTCAAGTTGCAGTTTTAATTCCCTGATCTCTTCATCTTTGTCCTTTTCTTTCATGCCTTCTTCTATTTCATTTTTTACACTTGTCTTTGCATCATTGAAATCTCTAACGCCTTTACCAATTCCTTTCATCAATTCCGGAATTTTTTTTCCGCCAAATAACAACACAACAGCCAGTAAAATAAAGATCCATTCAGATCCACCCGGCATTCCGATTAAAAAAACAGCATTTAAAGTTGATAATAACATGATATTAAATTTAAGGAACAAAGATAAAAGAAATATCTTCTTTCCCGGTTTTTTGATTGTTAATAATCAAAAATTTTCTTCTTTTGGAAAGTATCGTTCTGTTACCTTATATAACGGCCACATTTTGCTTTGCCATTGGCAGCTTCATAGGTTGTGATACCTCTGGAACAGGAGATAAATAAAATTACGGCAAAAATAAACAGGCCATACAGGATTAATTTTTTCATGAGGTTGGTTTATGGGTCAGAAATAGTTGTGTTAAGTGAGAGCTGATATTTAAAAGTAAGAACTATTCCAGTAAAAGTAATCATTGAACTATGAAAATTGTTTATAGTTAGGGTAAACGAAAAAAGCGAAAATCAATTGTTTGATTTTCGCTTTAAAATATTTTATGATGGTATTATTTCTTTTTAAGAGCAACCGCCATTCTTTTTTCCTGTATACGGGCACTTTTACCGCTTCTTTCTCTAAGGTAAAACAATTTAGCACGGCGCACTTTACCTACTTTGTTTAATACTATACTCTCAATATTTGGAGAATAGAAAGGAAATAAACGTTCAACACCCACCCCATCACTCATTTTACGTACGGTAAAGGTTGCGGTTGCACCAACACCCTGTCTTTTAATCACATCGCCTTTAAAGCTTTGGATACGTTCTTTAACGCCTTCTACAATTTTATAATTAACTGTAATATTATCACCTGCTTTAAATGCAGGAAGTGCTGGCTTAGCTGTAAGTTGTTCATGTACAAAAGAAACTGCGTTCATAATCTTTATTTTTAACGGATTGCAAAGGTAGGGGTTTAATTGATAATTGTAAAATGAATAATGGATATTTTTTTCGGTAAAACTTATTTTATGTAATCCCACTGCTATCCGATACTCCTGCGCCAGACTGAGAACCATCTTTCCAGGCCCGCCCCTCATTTCTGCGCCTCTTGTAATTTCAAAAATTTGCTTCCGTGGTCGGTGTCCTCACCGAACACGACTTCAAGTCAGAATACTTCACTAAAATTTGTCAATATTTTAAACTCATCCATTTGTTGTTCGTAAAAAATAGCAGAG
>NZ_JACMOO010000041.1 GCF_014377975.1 Ferruginibacter sp. | reverse complement strand
TTATGGTGCCTGTTTCGATTATTTTCCAAGTGTAATTTTCTATACGCCCGACCATCAGTATCTGCCGCAACCCGGCTGGAAAAATGCGGAAGAAATAAAAGTATACTGGTAAGCACATCATTTTTATGAAAGATAAAAATGATGAAGCGCTAAATTATTTCTCACCGGTGATGATCGTTTATTATTTAATTTAAAGTTGTATTTGTACTCACCAGCTTCATCAAAAACCAACAATAAGTAACAAACGCCCATTCATAAAAGGAATGGCAATGGCAGGCAGCACTGTTTTACTTAGTGGTATTGTCCATGCAGGTTTTAAAGAAATGAAGCCCGCTGTACTGGCGAAAACTTTACCTGTAAATTAAAAGATTTACATAGTTGCAATTGATTATACCCATGTGAAGGGTTGCAGAATTACATCGAATCTGTTTACTATGCGGGAGGAACTGGATGTATTGGTCAAGGCATTTACAGTATTAAAATTTATACACCAGGTTGTTAGAAAAATTATAATAAAATTTTAAGATAGGTACCACCGGTTTAGAATCGTACATGGAACTAAATGAAAATCCGAAATCGAAATGTCGCGAAAAATTAACATCAAATCGAATATTGGATGCAAGCCGGTACTGGCCAAATAAATTATTAAATGGCATCTGGTAAAAAACTACCAATGATACATTACTGTTGTCAGAAGTTTTTCCCTCCCAACGTACATAGGAGTTTGATTTGAGAAGACTTTTAATTTGATTATTTTGTATAGCAGGTTTTAAGGCAGAATCTACCGCAGTATAATTCCAGGTTTCATTTTCGTACATCACACCCGATGCAAAGCTGAACTCCTGGTTTTTTTTATTCCAATGATTATAGCGTGCGTTTACTCCTGTAGTTAACCGGTGCAGCATACCCCTGGAATTGTTCCATTGATATTGCACAAAGGTTTCGGGCTGCCATGTATTTTTATAGTCATGCCGCCAACGTAGATGAACATATCCGGTATTTAAAAAATCCTGACCTCCATTGTATGTAAAACGATAACTGGCGGCAAGTATCAGCAACTCTTTATAGTGTTGTAATTGCAGGTCAAAAGCATTGGTTCCATCCAGTAATAATTTTTGTTGTTTATCACCTTCAATTCCCACAGAAAGATTTCCTTTTACCAAAGTTTTATTTGTATAAGCTGAAGTATCCGTTTTATCAATCGTTAAAATCTGTGCGTTGATTGTTGTAAAATAAAAAATGGCTGCAAAAAATAGTAATGATTTTTTCAAAATAGTAACAGGTTATATGGGTTAGTTTTTAATAATAGACTATGCAGACAAAAGTAATTATAAAAATGAGGACGGTTGTTCTGCAGATTGATGCCAGCTTTATTATTAGTAAGACTACCTGATATTTTATCACCTGCAAAAAAATTATTACAAATAAAATATAAACACTCCTATATAAAGTTGCAGCATTCAGTAGCTTTGTTCATTATTAAACCAATCAATTTAAATATGTCATTACCAAAAAAAATAGCCCTTGTAACCGGCGGCAGCCGTGGTCTTGGAAAAGATATGGCCATCAGCATTGCAAAAAAAGGAATAGATGTGGTGCTTACTTACCGCACCAATCAGGCAGATGCGGAGCAAACAGTAAAATCAATTGAGGCACTGGGTCAAAAATCGGTGGCGCTTCAATTGGATATGAGTGATTTTAGTGCATTGGATAATTTTGTTCAGCAGGTTGCTTCAACGTTACAGTCTTCCTGGAATACAGACCACTTCGATTTTTTAATAAACAACGCCGGTATGGGTGCAACAGTTCCTTTTGAAAAAGTAACGGAAGAATTGTTTACCGGTTTTTTGAATGTACATTTTAAAGGGATTTATTTTTTAACCCAGAAACTTGTACCGATGATCAATGAAGGTGGACGTATTATCAATATATCTTCAGGTACTACCAGGTATGCCAATCCGGGCTATTCACTGTATGCCTCCATGAAAGGAGCCATTGAAACTTTTACAAAATACCTTGCAAAAGAACTGGGTGCCAAAGGCATTGGAGCCAATGTGGTAGCACCTGGACCAGTGGAGACAGATTTCAACAATGGAGCTATCCGCAATAACCCGCAAATGAAGGGTATGCTTAGTGCTATGTCGCCATTTGGCCGGGTTGGAGCGGCAGACGATATTGGTAGTGTGGTAGCATTTTTATGTACGGAAGATGCTAAATGGATCAACGGGCAACGCATAGAAGTGAGTGGAGGAATTAATGTTTAAGGACTGATGTTAGTCTGCGGATTTCGGATTTATTTTGGCTTTTTGAATAATATTTTTTTACAGCAGTAAACCTATAGAACCGGGTCTTAGCTAGGTGTAGAAAGAAGCAATCAAATGGCAAAACATAATTAAAGTTCAATAGAAATTTAAAAGTACAAGATAGTGACACAACGATGTTGCTGCAAATTCTATGGCTGGTTACCCACTATTTAAACGAAGATTAAGACATAAACAAACGGTATCATTTATCAACGTGTATTGAATGTTGCATTAATGATAGCAAAATATAATCAATAGTAAATTATAAAGAATTTTAAAAGATGAAAAGAATATCAATTGATATGGATGGCGTAATAGCAAATGTGTATAGCCAGTTTGCAAAAATGTACGCTGCCGAAACCGGTAAGGTAAAAACAGCAGCGGAAATAACAGGAATACCGGAAGGAGTGGCCTTTAAACATGTATTACAATATGTAAACAGCCCTGGTTTTTTTCGCCATGCGCCACTGATGGAAGACTGCCAGGGAGCGG
This sequence comes from Ferruginibacter sp., assembly GCF_014377975.1. Classification (GTDB taxonomy): domain Bacteria; phylum Bacteroidota; class Bacteroidia; order Chitinophagales; family Chitinophagaceae; genus Ferruginibacter. Next base: position 10,267 of record NZ_JACMOO010000041.1, on the reverse strand, counting down.
TGCGAAAACTAAATGACCACTACAAAATTTTTATCGTTTCGGCTGCTATGGAATTTCCCGACAGCCTGATGGAAAAGCAATCCTGGCTGAATGAACATTTTCCATTTATCAGTTGGCAGCAAATGGTATTTTGTGGTTCTAAAGAAATTATTAAGGCTGATATTATGATTGATGATCACTTTAAGAATTTGAATTTTTTTGATGGAGAAACAATTTTATTTACCCAGCCGCATAATAAACTGGCAGATGCCGGTATACATAAAAGGGTGAATAACTGGAAAGAAATTGAGCAGATGCTACTGCCCTGATTCATCGCATCATTTTAAAAATTACAACCATGGCTTATACCCGCCGCAATTTTGCAAAAAATATTGTAGCTGCTACCACAGCGTTTAGTTTGCCCGCTTTTGCAAAGGCTGGTACAGGTAACAAAATGAAGAAATTAAAAATAGTTTGCGTGGGTGGCCACCCGGATGATCCTGAAAGTGGGTGTGGTGGTACGCTGGCCTTGCTTGCGGCAGAAGGCCACGATGTAACGATTATTTACTTAACCAGCGGAGAGGCCGGCATTCATGGAAAGTCTTTTGCAGAAGCAGCTTCCATCCGTACCAAAGAAGCCATTGCTGCCTGTAAAATATTGAATGCAAAACCGGTGTTTGCCGGGCAGGTTGATAGTGAGGGGACGGTTAACAATGAATGGGTAAAAAAAATACAGGCACTTATTTCCAATGAAGACCCTCAAATTGTTTTTACACACTGGCCATTGGATTCGCACAAAGATCACCAGTCGGCAAGTTTGCTAACTATACAAAGTTGGGTGCAGACCGGCAAAAAATTTGAATTGTATTTTTTTGAAGTGTGCACCGGCGCTCAGACCATGGGTTTTAAACCTACTGATTATGTAGACATCACTACCACCAAAGAACAAAAAAAGAATGCGTTGTTTTGCCATACCAGTCAAAACCCACCCGGCATTTATGCGGCCTCTGATTGTAACCATGGCATGATGGAACTATTCAGGGGAATAGAAATAAATGTTCCTGCAGCAGAAGCTTTTGTAAGAATGGGTACAGCCCTTAGCTGGTAGTTGACATTTACTTACTATTTAATTTTCTTCTGAATACAGCCTTTTTCGATTAATGTGTTTAAAATAATAACTCCATTTAAAAAAATGAAAGCCATCAATTATTTTTTTAATTTTATTGCTTCACTTGTTTTTTCTATCAAAGTTTATTCTTCGGACAAAGTAATTACTTTTTGCTGATGAATTTTACCATTAAAAATTTTAAATAATATTATCACCGAAGCTGCTTCGCTAGTGGTTACTATGTCATATATTTTACGCCAGTTGCGCCAAACATATTCGCCTGTTTTTTCGGTTCCATAACCTTCAATTCCCCCAATAAGAATAATGGTTTTTCGGTTTGCTAACTGTAGCCGGGCAAATATGCCATAGTCAATTTTCTTTTCCCGGTTGGCAGCATATTCTTTCCCCATTAAAACTATTTTGTTTTGTTGGGGTAGCCAGCTAAAATAATTGCCCAATATATTTTTTTTCAATAATGAGGCAGTAAGCCTATTGCCGAATAAACCAATGTTCACCCATGTTTCCGGCTTTTTGTTTTGTTTTTCAAATTGTTCCACCACAGATGAATCTGTTAAGATTTTATAGTTGGTGATATTCATCCGGGTACACAACTGTTTAAAAAGTACTTCTGTTTTTATATCGGTATAAGCACCAAAATGAGTGGCGGGTAAATTGGTATCCAGTTCGCCAAAAGGGTAATTGATAAGTATAGTTTTTATACCAGTTTCTTCCTTATAATTTAAAAATTTTTTAAAATATACTTCATCATTGGCGTCCTTAAATTGCAGCATATAATTTTCTGCCTTTTCCAGATAAGTATAATAATTACTGCTTCTTTTATACAACTGGTTAATACGTTCGTGAAACTGATTGAAATGCTGTACCGGCAAGTTAAGGGCAGCGGAAATTATGTTGAAAGTTTCTTCTTTTCCTTTCAGTAAAAAATTATGATTGGTTTTGCAATACCTTGATATTTGTTTGGCTACGCACAGGGTATCAGGATTGTACTTTGTATTTTTCTGCAGCATTTTTTTGATGTCTGTTTCCGTTGGATATTCTTTGTTGGTTCTCTTTCTTACCTCATCAATAATGTACATGCCAAAGCTAACCTTTACTGTGTCGTAACAAATTTTTACTGTTTTTTTCATTTTTTAAGGTGCTTATATTTAACGGATTTAAATATACAACAAATTGTATTTTGGACCTGGCCGGACTTGATATTAAAATTCGTTTAGAAGGTTTGTAATATTGTGCTGTTAATTAAAAAATATATTCTGCTGAAATGGTAATTATTTTTTAAAAAAAGTACTGCAGCTTGTTTCAGTGAAGTAATAAATCAGACAGATTGCATGAACAGGCTGACAAAAGGTATGACGTAAAAGTGAGTGACACAAGGATGATGCTATGAAAAAAAATGCTGGTATTAAAAAGATAATTTAAACAGAAAAAAAATATTTTTAAATCAATTCTTTTATAAAACTAAAAACGATTGTTATGCAAATGGAAAAAAATCCGACAATGACCGTAAATACCATGGGTAAATTGTACGATGATAAACAAACACCGGGTAATGCTTCGGTGGCACGCACAGCACAAAAACTGAATGATCGCAGCAATGGAAAACCGTTGCGTGTATTAACAGAAGAGCAATGGGCCTTCTGGAAAAGCAATGGCTATGTAATTGTACCCGATGCAGTGCCTGCCGAAGATGTAGAGAACATGGGGAATCTGTTATGGGAATTTGAAGAAAAAGATCCTAATAAGCCGGAAACATGGTATGCGGAAGCCCGTGTGGAAATACAGATGAAGGAATTAAAAAATACCGGCATGGTCGAAATTTACAATCATCCTTACATGTGGAAAAACCGGATGAACCAGAAAGTGTATGATGCTTTTGTTGACATCTGGGGCATTGAAGAATTGTGGGTTACCATTGACCGGGCCAATCTTAATTTTCCGGTAAGGCCAGGACACGAGTACAAAGCATTTATTCATTTTGACATTGATACCAGCATGATGCCAAAACCAGTGAATGTGCAGGGTGTACTGGCTTTAAGCGATACCGATGAATTTACCGGAGGGTTTCAATGTGTGCCCGAGCTTTATAAAACGTTTGATGAGTGGGTGAAAACGCAGCCAGCCGACCGGGATCCGTTTAAACCAGACACAATGGGTTTTGAAATTAAAAAGATTTTGTGTAAAAAAGGCGACCTGCTGATATGGGACAGCATGCTGGCACACGGCATCCGAAAAAATGAAAGCGAACGGCCAAGACTGGCACAGTATATTTCTATGACGCCGGCGGTGGAAGAAAATGTTGATTTGCTTAACTGGCGCATCAATTCCTGGAGGGATCGCATTGCACCGGAAGGATATGCATTTCCAGGTGATCCCCGTAAATGGGAACAAACAAAATATGAAAGGGCGGAGTTAACAGAATTGGGTGAAAAACTCGTAGGGCTTAAGAGCTGGCATTGATCAGCATCTTTCAATATACAAGATGCTTTATCAGCCAACTGTGTTATTCTAAAAACATGTTTCGCCATGAAGCTGTAACAGCATCATGGCGAAACATGTTTAACCCGGCATTTATGCAGGGGTAAATAGTTCGCCGGGGCAACTCAGAATGCGGGAGTACTTTAGAATGCCTGAGGAACCCAGAATGCCGGGGCAATTGATTGGATGAGTGAATGCCCCGGGTACTGCAAGTTTACCAGATATGTATTCTGTCTTTTACCGCTACAAACATTTTATCACCTTCCTTTACATTAAACGCTGAGTAGAAAGGTGTAAAATTCATCAATGGTCCCCATACCCTGTACATGGCAGGAGAGTGCGGATCGGTATTAATCTGTTGGCGCATAGCCTCGTCTTTTATCTTTATCCGCCAGCATTGTGTAAAAGATAGAAAGAAACGCTGGTCGGGTGTTAGACCTTGTGTTTTTGTGGTGTCTTTTCCCTGCGCTGTCATTTTAAATGCATCATAAGCGATGGCAATTCCACCAATATCTGCTGTGTTTTCTCCCTGTGTTAAACTTCCGTTTACATGTATTGAATCCAGAACTGTAAAGCCGTTATAGAGGTTTATAACCTGTGCCTCTTTGGCTTTAAATTTTTCAAAGTCTTCTTTGCTCCACCAGTTTTTTAAATTGCCATCTTTATCATATTGTGCGCCCTGGTCGTCAAAGCCGTGCGTCATTTCATGGCCAATAACCATACCAATGCCGCCATAATTCATTGCATCATCACTATTGACATCAAACATAGGAAACTGTAAAATACCAGCTGGAAAAACAATTTCGTTGAGGGTTGGATTGTAGTAAGCATTGTTTGTAGGCGGCGTCATTCCCCACTCAGTTTTATCTACCGGCCCATCAACTTTTGCTATCTGAAAAGCGTATTCATTTTTGCCGCAGCTCACTAAATTACCCACGAAGTTGTTACGGTCAATGGTCACCTTACTGTAATCTCTCCATTTATCTGGGAAGCCAACTTTTTTTCTAAAAGCATTCAGCTTGGCAATGGCCTTTTCTTTAGTACTGTCGCTCATCCAGTCCAATTGTGTGATGCGTTTTTCAAAAGCAGTTTGCAGGTTATTTACTAATTCCTGCATCTTCTTTTTTGCTTCAGCACTAAAATATTTATTTACATAAAGTTGCCCCAATGCTTCGCCCAGGTTTTCATCAACAACCGCATAATTTCTTTCCCATCTTTCTTTTAATTTTTTCTGGCCATGTAGTATTTTACCATTGTAGTCAAAAGATGCGTTCACAAAATCGCGGCTCAACAACCTTGCGGTATTTTTTACCAGGTGAAAATGCAGGTAAGTTTTCCAGTCGGCAATGGGTACGCTTTGTAATAATTTATTTAGCTTAATATAATAGGCAGGCTGACCTACGATAACCGAATCTGTTTTTATATGCAGTTCCTGCAGTAAATTTTTCCAGCCAATTGCGGGCATTTTTTTATCCAGATCTGCAACCGCCATTTTATTATAATTGCTTTGCGGGTCTCTTAGCTCCACATTGGTCCGGTGGCTGGCGGCCAGTTGTTTTTCAAGGGCATAAACGACGGCAGCCTTTTTTAAGGCAGTCGCACTGTCGGCACCTGTTAAAGCAAACAATGTGCGGATATATTGCTGGTATCCGTTCACGACGGTTTGGGTTGCCGCATCATTTTTAAAGTAATAATCCCTGTCGGGTAAACCGAGCCCTGCCTGGTGATAAATGGCAATATTTTTTGCACTGTTTTTTTCATCTGCTCCAACATACTGACCAATCAGCAGGTTGTTTCCTACAGTATATTGTTCTGCTACAAATTGCAGTACTTCCCTTATATCTTTTAGTGAATCAATTTTTTGCAGTATTGGTTTTATTGGTTCGTACCCCAGTTTTTCAATTGCAACACTGTCCATGCCCGAGGCAAAAAGATCGCCTACCTGCTGTTCTATACTGCCTGCTTTATTTGTACCCGAAGCGGCATTATTTAAAATGGTTTTTATATGCGCTTTAGTAACATAGTTCATTTCCAGCCATGAACCTGTGTAGGATTCGGTTGGTAAAATGGTAGCTGTGTCATACCATTTGCCATTGGCATATAAAAAGAAATTGTCGCCCGGCTTAACAGATGAATCAATATTTTGCATGGATAAACCTCTTACAGGAGCAGGTACTTTAGTCGAATTTTTGCAGGCGAAAATACTAAAGGTTGTTAACGAGATAAATAGCACTAATAACTTGAACTTTGTCATAAATATATTTTGATATGATTGATTGGCTTAGCGTACAAGGTAAACATTTTTACAAAATTTAACGGCTTAATTGATGGCCGGTTTACCAAGTTGGAAAGTGAGGGGGCATAAAAAAAATATGGGCGCATAAATTGATTGAATGAAAGAGGTATCATTTTACATGTAAAGCCGAATTAAAAGCTGCTATGTATTTATCAATATAATATTGTTTTGATTTTGATTTATACTGCATCACAAATCTGGGATGTTCCAAAGCAATGATTTTTTTGAAAAACTTATTTTCTTCGTTAACCTGGCGGAGAAATTTTTCATTTTTACCATTGCCAAAGCAAAAACAGATATCGGTTTCAATGCCAAAACGGATTTGTTTTTGTATGCTGTCAATGATAAAATCATATACGGCATGCGTCAATTCTTTGCTGTCATAATAATTATAATTAACTTCTTTTCCATTGTGCCCTGCGGCTGTAAAGCCAAGCGGACAGATGGAGTTGATGTAAAATCTTTTATAGAAATCAGCGGCTCCTCCAAAGGCATTAATTACCTCATACACAAATACCGATGATGGTTCGTATGTTTCTTTTCCTTCGTATGGAATACTACATTTTTCAATTAATCTTTTTGTATCGGTAAATGGAATACCCGTTACTCCTCCGCCAAACCTGCCGGGATTGATGCCTAAAATTAAATGCCGGGGATTGGTATCGCTATAATATTTTTTATAAAATGCAGCTGATACGGATAGAATTTTTTTATTTTCTTTAAACGGATTCATCATACTGATACCGGCTGGCAGATTTCCTTTAAAATTAACTGTTTTATTAAATGCCATTACTTTATCTGCAAATGATTTCATGTAGATTAATTTTTACGCAAAGGAAACAATCGATACAAAGGCCACCAGGATCGAAAATATGATGTCGTTGTTTACTTTGTATTCGTTGCGGATTTAGTGTGAAACAAATATAAGCTATTGAAAATGCGGAGTGGCAGCGACATGCGTTACTGCCTCGTTTGTTTTTTGTGCCGCTCAGTTGATTACGATATCAAGCTTTACAGCCAGCTTTCCAGATAGTAGCGGTTGGCTTACTTCCAATACTTCGTCCACCTGCCTTAGGAAAATACTTGCTGGATCCATACACTCATCCAGGAAATATTTAACTTAATCAAAAATGCGGATAGAAATTTTATCTATTTTAACTGTGTGGTATCCACCCTTGAAGGTGTATCTTTTCCACTTATAATTGTAACAGAACTTAGGGCAATCGCTTTTATAATGGCTGCCATATTTTTCATGTCCAGTGTGCCAATTTCATCCGATGCCTTATGGTAATTGGGCTCGTTATCCATTTTAGAAGTAGAAATGGTATGTGCCGCAACACCCAACCTGGCAAGCGTTGCATTATCTGACCTGTAAAATAATTGTTGCTCAGGATAAGGATCAGGATAAAATGAAAATGAACTTCCTTTTAAATTGCGCTGTAAAATTACACCCATATCCGATTTTTCAAAACCCGTTATGTAGGCTGAGTTGGCTCCCCATTTGGATTCTGTTCCAATCATTTCAATATTAAACATAGCCATTACTTTTTCCGGGAGTAATTGTTTGGAAAAATATTGTGAGCCATAGCCTCCCAGTTCTTCCGCTACAAATGTGGCGAACACCAAAGTGCGTTCGTTGTTATTGAGTTTTTTGAAATATTTTGCCAGTAAGATAACGGCGGTGGTGCCCGCCGCATCATCATTGGCGCCATTGTAAATAGAATCGGTATTGTCATGCGGAACACCTTCAGCAGGCGAACCAACCCCCAGGTGATCATAGTGGGCTGAAAAAACAACATACTCATTGGGTTTGCTTTTGCCTGGTAAAATACCTACCACATTATTCAGCGCTTTTTTTGTGATTGTGTTGGTTCCATCAATCCTAAATGTGGTGGCTTCAGTAGTTCCAAAAACAAATACAACACTATTACCAGCGGGATTTGCAGAAATTTTTTCCATCTGCCGGAGGCCTTTTAAACGGTTTTCAAAACTGCTGTCTACCAGCACCAGCAGATTTTTCCTGCTTTGGTAATATTCATAAAACTTCTGTGCGAATTTATCGCCGGTATTTATTTTTACAATTTCCACATCGTTTTTTTCTGTTAAAGAAATGGTGGGTTGGTAAGAGAACATAATTATCAGAGAATCAGTAACTGATTTTCCATCAATTGAAATTTTAAGATCGCCGGTTATTGCCTGAGACATAAAAAATTCCTGCCGGTAATTAGCAGCGCCTTTAAAAGTTTGCAGACCTGCTTTTTTAAACTGGGTTTCTATAAAAGCAGAAGCTTTCTCAATGGCTGGTGTAAAAGTCCGCCTGCCCTGCATATCATCAGCAGACAATATCTTTTCAATTTTCTTAACCTGTCTGGCCGTAATAATTTTACCGGCTGATTGCGCATTTACAGAGTAAACAAAAACTGTAAAGACTACATACACACAAATTTTTTTCATCCTGACTTTTTTTAAATAAAACCATTTATTAAATTAATAATAAATTGGAGCTGCACGCCTGATGGTATCTGCATACACAGTAAAATAATGTTGCGAAAGGGTAAGTACTAAATTTGCCACACTAAAAGAAAAGATAATTATTTTTTAAAAGCCATGTATTGCTAATCTTTGCCAGTTAAAAAAACTAAGTAATTTGTTTGAACTGGTAAATGATAAACCGGATTACCGGGCAGAATATGATCATCCAATAAAATAAATTTTTTACATAATTATTTGTAACAGGCTTATATTATTTTACTGGTAAATGTATGTGGTTATTTTTCATTAATAGCAGGTTGTTTTTGATGAAATAATTTTTAAAAAATTTCAGGTTGTAAAATTATTAGTCCTATCTTTAAAATCTTAAAGAGCAAGTTTTTTGAGTCAAAAGACTGCTTTAAATTTACAGTGATTGCTGGCTTTATCAACTAAAAATCAGCCAAAAAAACAAGATTCTTACAAGAAAAAAATATTTCTATGGAAATTGTTCTTACTGACCCAATAGGGCTACAGAAGAAGAAAGTTAATTTTATTGATTACATTTTTCTTCCGTTGATAAATGACAAAAGAGACATGGCCTTTATTTATTTATCCCTGAAAATTACTTTCATTATTATTCCTTTGGCTATTTGCCTCTTTGTTATTCCTGGGTTGCATTGGTCATTGTATCTTGCTTATCTGCTTATTTTACTCATTGTTTTTTTAGGACCTTATGTGCTGATGCTGCACAATGTTTGTCATCGTAAATTATTCAAAAAAAAATATAATATTTTCAACAGGTACGTTCCCTGGGTGCTGGGTATTTTTTTTGGACAAACTCCTGAAACTTATTTCTATCATCATGTAACCATGCATCATCCTGAAAACAATGAACCGGAAGATTTGAGTACCACAATGAAATACCGGCGTGACAGCATCAGGGCTTTTATTGCTTACTTAGGTTCTTTTTATTTTACGGGTGTTCTTAACCTGATACTATATTTTAAAGATAAAAAAAGAAATAAATATGCGCTCCGCATACTGCTGGGGGAATGTTTTTTTACAGTTTTATGTGTGCTGTTATGTTTTGTAAATTTTAAAGCAACCCTTACCGTTTTTATTTTACCATTGGTTTTTATCCGATTTGCAATGATGGCAGGTAACTGGGCGCAACATGCATTTATAGATCAGGTAAAGCCTGCAGATATCTATGGCAATAGTATTACGTGCATCAATACCATTTATAATAAAAAGTGTTTTAATGATGGGTATCATATCGGTCATCATTTAAAGCCTTATATGCATTGGACAGAAATGCCAGCCAATTTTAAAGCCAACATCAGTACCTATAGCTTAAACAATGCAATAGTGTTTAAAAAGCTTGATTATTTTCAGATATGGTTTTTACTGATGACAAAAAATTATAAAACTCTCGCTGCCAATTATGTTCAATTAGGCGAACTGCAAACTACCAGCGAAATAATAACTTTTTTAAAAAGCCGTACACAAAAATTTAACCTGTAAGTACAGCATGCTGCTGTTATTTTTCTGTCATGAATAGAAACGCTGATTTGCCGGATTGATACGAATGAAACGGATTTATTTTTTATCTGCTAAAAACAGCTCCCATCAGTGTCATCAACTTATTTATGAATAGAAACACGTATTGAACGGATTAATACGGATGAAACGGATTTGTTTTTATCAGTATTTAATCAGCTCCAGTCAGTGTATTCATTATATAAACGCCGATTCAACGAACTAAAACAGATGCAATGGATTTGTTTTTCATCTGCCCAAATCAGCTCCTATCAATGTCATCAGCGTATCTATCGTAAAAAGTAAAAGTGCAAATTAATTTTTTGTTAAAAAAGATTCTACAAAATTTGGCAGATTGAAAAAGAAATGGTTCATTT
>NZ_JACMOO010000271.1 GCF_014377975.1 Ferruginibacter sp. | reverse complement strand
CCAACTGCTTTCTATAATGGCGTTTCGCAAGCGGCAGTTTTTACGGTGCGTGATACCTTTTGATTTTTTTGTTTCGCCACTGTCATCTGTATCAGGTACCAGCCCTGCATAGGAGTATAAATGATCCGGGCTTTTAAACCGGTTGATATCTTCTATTTCAAAAAGTATGATAGCAGCGTTTACCTCCCCAATGCCGGGGATGCCGGTAATGAGTTTAATTTGGTCTTTAAAAACTTCCTGCCTGCAAAGGTTGCGGATGCCACGGGTGGTTTCTAATATCAGGGCTCGTTTTTGCTGATGGTCTTTTATCATTAACTGCAAATTCATTTTTAACCAAGTGTCGCCATTGCAGGGATTGCTTTCAAGTTTCTTAATAAACTGACTGCTCCAGTACTGCCCCACATCTGCTTTTTGGGGTAGCTCTAGGCCATGAAAATGAAGGCAGTGCCATATCCTGCATTTTTGCCGGGTACTATCCAACACCAGCCGTTGCCGCTGGCGTACAAGGCTTCGGGCATATTCCATTGCAGCGGCAGGAACATGGATACCAGCCGTTTTTTTATTTTTAATTTCTTCGCTGATGGCACGGGCATCTCGTTTATCATTTTTCTGCCGCTTGTCTTTATCGCTTTTGGGAATGTCTGCTGCATTTAATACCACACAATCAATTTGTAATTGAGCCAACTGCCGCTGGATACCAAAACCACAGAACCCTGCTTCGTAGCCAACCTTATAGCTGGCATTGGGATAATTTTTGGTGAGAAATTTATGCAGTGCTGCAGGGTCGGGGTTTTGTGAAAAATCCCTTAGTTCCATTTCCTGATACCGAATGTTTACCCGCCAGCTTTTTAAGTGTACATCCAGTCCGCAATAAATCGTTGTACCACTAAAGTCTAAATTGCTACTTTTGTTCATGAGGTTTTTGTTTTAAGTTTAAAAGAAATTTTACTAATTAAAGTTATCCTTTTAGCAGAAACCTCTTTTAACTCATACATAAAACCTGTTGGGCTTTTAGTTTCTATCTTGTACTTTTAAATCTTTAATGGGCAGCCGTTCCGGGCAGGACAAGCAATGAATTCCACACCTGCAGCAATACCTGTTCGTTAGCAACAATTTTTAGAAAGCCTACGTTCCAATTAGACATTTTAGATTCATAGCGAATGACTGAAGAAAGAAATATGGAAGATTGGAATATAACAGACGAGAGATTTATTGTTTTCCTTGACATCATGGGATTCAAAGACTTTGTTGCTCGGAAATCTCATAAAGAGGTTTATGATATGATGGTAAGATTATCCGGAAGTAAATCCTATATCAATAGAGCGTTTACAAAGGTCGAAGTACCTGAATATAAAGACAAAGAATTATATACGGCTAGCTTTTCTGATTCAATTATTTTGTTTTCAAAGGATAAAAGTTCAGAATCACTAGACATGATTGCAGCTTCTACGGCTTATATTTTACATGATTCCATGCTAAACGATATACCCATGAAGGGCGCTATTGCTTTAGGCACAATAAGTGTTAATAAGGAACAACAAATTTATTTTGGACAACCTCTTATTGATGCTTATCTCTTACAGGATGAAGTTAATTATTATGGGATAGTAGCTCATAATTCAATTGACTCCTATTTACACACTCTTGATCCAGAATTGCCAGCAGCGAAATTATTTTTTGAAGTAAAAACTCCTATGAAAGCTGGAAAAATTACACACAGAAATATTGATTGGTTTTATTTTTTAGGAAGCTACAAAAACTCTTTAACTGAAGAAAAAAGAGAAAAACTACACTACTATCTGGACTCTCTTAAAACACTTGTGTCAGGGGCTCCTCGAAAATACATTGACAACACCCTTGAGATATTTGAAGCAGCATATCGTTAAAACTGTTGCTAACATTATGTCGTATAGCTGAAAGCCCCCGAATTTAAAAAGGTTCAATATAAAACGCAAAAGCCCCAAACCATCAGGGATCGGGGCTTTTGGTTTTACGTTGTTCAGCGACACCGGGCTTTAGGGGGTTTTGTAGTATTTGAAAGCTACCGCTGCAATTTATTGAATACAGTTTTGTATGGCTAAGGACTGCAAAGTATATGGCATGCAGGGTTCTTTAATACAACTTACCCCAGCTAGTTTTATGCAATGGGGAAGTTGATTTTTTTACAGAAGTTTTTTATCGTCATTCGCTTATTGAATTAGGGTATATGTTTAAAGATTTAAAAATTATAACTTGATTAAATAAAATGGGTACTTTTAATAAAGCAGCTAACCTGTTTAAGTATCTAATGCACTTTAAAAAATAATAACCACATAAAAAGTAAATGCATAAGAAATGAAAAGTGGATACTTTTTACCTTAATGTTCTTACAAGTGTCGGTCAACACAAAAGTATACCGACACGCACTCGTATACAGTTTGCTAGTACGAGGTTTTTTTTGAGGGGCCACGGATACTTTTATAAAAGTTGTGTGAAATTTTATTACAAACTCTTAAATCATTACAGACATGAAAAGAAACAAATTTATTGCAGCTCTTCTGACTGTAGTGTCAGCTCCAATTTTTGCATTTTCACAATTGACGGGGAAATTAGAAAGACAAAAAAAAGGATTTAAAATATTGTCAGGCGACGGGAGAATTCATGGGCACATTAAATTAAAAGGTGTAAACTCGAATATTGTTGATGTGAAAATTTCAGGAAGTGACACTGATGGCGACCTGTTAATTTTTGAGCAGACTTCTCTGTCGCAGGGCAAGGGAACACCTTTACACGTTCACACTTCACAGGACGAAATATTTTACATTATTGAAGGCGTATATAAGTTTCAAGTAGGTGACGACAAATATGATTTGAAAAATGGTGACAGTATATTTTTGCCACGTCAAGTTCCTCATGCTTGGACACAAGTATCTGAAAAAGGAAAAATGACGGTAATAATGCAACCTGCAGGTAAACTGGAAAACTTTTTTGTTACAATGGCTGGTTTGGACCATGAGCCGAGTAAGGAAGAAATATCAAAGATTTTTGCAGATAATGATATGCAAGTTGTTGGACCACCGTTAAAAATTGATTAACCGCTAAATAAAACTGCAACCAATACGAACTGTGCAACATTCCAAATAAATTAGGCAATATTTTTATTATAATCATCTTGGTATAGTACGCCTTAACTCGTCGTAGTTTACCGTCTCGGCACTCGGCGTCAGGCCTTTGCCGTTGCAGTACTGGTAACATTTGCTATAAAAACTCTAAGTGAACATCTCGAAGAGCGAGATGTAAGGAATTATGAAGGCAAAAAAGGTTTGTTTAATTTATAGGTGTTGTAGCTAATGCTACGTGTTTAAGAACGACGTAGGCACAGCCTGACGCCGAGAGCGAAGGTTGAAAGCTACGCTGAGTGGGGATTGGTTTGTTTTCCGTCATGCATTAGTTGGCTGCATGTTTGGAGTCGTCTACTTATTACCCGCTTATCTGCCGCTGTTTTTATGTATTGCTATGTTTTGGCGGCGACCGGCTGGTATACCAAAATGCATGGTAACTGTTTTTTAGTTGCCCAGTTATGGATCTTAATTGTAACCGCCATTTATTTTGTACCGAAGATCCAGATACCTTTGGATACAACTTACTCACCAACCATTATACAAAATTTACTCAGCAACGAGATTCCATTAAGGAGCAGTGCGGTGCTGTTGGTATTTTTTGTTACGGGTGGGATGCTGCTAAAAGTTGGCGAAGAAATATTGAAGAAGAAATAAATTGAAATATGGTGGGCTGTCAATTTTAAGATGGTATGTTCTTAATTGCCCCTTTTTAAGTTTTAATAAAGGGCATCTCTAAAAGGAGGAAATATTTATCAATCATTCATCCTTTTAAAAGTAACATGTTGCTCATCCCACTAGAAGCAGTTGCATTTCAATTTAAAAAACCTTAATAAAAAATACGCCCTCCGTGGATGGTGTCTCACCATCCACGGAGGGCGATTAATTATCTTTTTAATTGTTCACTTAAATACAAACCCTTCGTTTTATTGGTGAAAAACACCCTATACTTCACTGGGTTTACTAAATTATATTTATTTAACAAACTTGGGAAAATATATACCAGTGAAAGCTAAAAAACTTAAAATTATCTTGGTTATTATTAAAATTAAATGACCGATTTGTACCACTAACGAACTATAAAAGAAATTCAAATTTGTGAATCAATTATTTTATTCACTTAAAAACAATTATTTTTATGGAACGTAAAAATTTTATTACCAGCGCCTTAATAATGACGGCTGCTGTGGCTTCGGCTAAAACATTGATGCCCAATACTGCTAAAAAACTGCCCAAAAAACCATTTTTTGTAAAGGCTGGCGATGACCGATTTAACGAACACGTTATGTTTCATGGTGTGAATTTTAATGACATCAAAGTTTCTACCAAGGATACAGATGGACAGTTTTGTGTGTATGAATATGTGGGGCTTGAGAAAGTAGGACCACCACTTCATGTTCACCTTAACCAGGATGAGTTTTTTTATATTACCGAAGGGTCGTTTCTTTTTCAGGTGGGTGATGAACGTGAGATTATGAAAGCCGGCGATACGGTTTTTTTACCCCGTAACATTCCGCACACATGGCTGCAATTAACTGATAAAGGCAAACTGATTTATTTAGTACAACCTGCGGGAAAAATGGAAGCGTTCTTTTCAAAAATGTCTTCTTTTAAAACTATCCCAACGCAGGAAGAAGTAAGTAAAGTTTTTGCGGCTCACGAATTACGCCTTGTTGGACCTCCTTTGACTGCTGATTAAATGATAACAATTAAATATGCCAAACGATGGTGATGAAATACTTTTTACCCAGCCCTGCCTTGCGAGAATTTGTGCGCCTGCTGCAAATAATGCACCTGACATTTGACCAAAATATGATTGTTCCGCCGAAAGCTTATTGGCCTCGTCCGGAGCAATGTTTAGCTTTTAATCCAAGGCAGCCTGAAATTGAAACAAAGATGGCGAATGGCAAGTATTTCGCAAAATCGCCGGTAATGCTTATAGGGCAACCTTCGATGCTTACAACCCGTGTTGTACCGCATGATTTCTTGTTGTTTCAAGTGGTCTTTCAGCCCGGCGCATTGTTTAGGTTGCTTGGTATTCCTTCGCAGGAGCTCACTGATGTGCATGTAAACGCCGAAAGCGTTTTCCCAAAAGAAATAGGATTGGTAAACGAACGTTTGAGGAATACGACTGATTACGGTGAGATGACCAAAATAGTAGAGAATTTTATTCATTACCTTATTAACAGACGTAAATGTTCCTTGTCGAAAAGTAATTTATTACCTATCGACAAAGTGGCTTATCAAATGATCAATGCCAATCCGGCCAGATATCCGCAGCAGAATATTTCGTTGGATAAAATGGCAAGTGATGCTTGTTTATCTCAAAAGCAATTTTACAGAAACTTTATAGAACGAATGGGCATCAGTCCAAAAACGTATACCCGTATTGTTCGTTTTGATAATGCTATGAAATTACAAAACGCCCAACCACACAAAGATTGGTTGAGTATAGCCCTGCACAGCGGCTATTACGATTACCAGCATTTGGTTAAAGATTTTAAAGATTTTACAAAAACAACTCCTGCAGATTTTGTTACAAAAGATAACAATGCACCGGAACGTGTGCTTGGGGTAAAAGAGGATTTTGGAGGCCTCGCTTTGTCTGCCTGACCGGTTTTAAGAATGAAAAAATTACCGGCGAATAACATAAAACTTTGCCTGGCATGCAACATAAATGATGAATTCTAACGAAAAGGATTGTAAAGAAATTAAACAGAAATTTTGTGGTAATCGTTTTAAAAGAACCACCTAAATTCATTCCTTTTTTTGTAGAAACCTGCTGCCGCAGGACTCCCTACTGTTGCCAGTCGTTATTAATGTTGCTGTCAGAATAAACTTAGCAGTTACACGAATGATTTAGACTGGAGGCTACTAATTTTGCATATTGGAAAGTTGACGGATTAAAGCTTACACAACGTTTTTTATTGGCTTGGGACATCAGTTGGCTTTTTTGGGTGAGCAGAAAATTGTACCGCTATTAAATATTAGTTGCCGCGGTAGAGTGTACCGGCCAGCAGGTTTTATTTTATAATTAAATTCAGTTCATAATAAAATAGGACAATAAGTTTTCAATTTTTAATAAAAAGGGGAGATATTTATAATCATTCAATTTTTTAAAAGTAACTTATTGATCAACCCGTTTTAAGTAATTGCATTTCAATTTCAAAAGCCTTAATAAAATACGCTGATTAAAACAATTTTCTCATCAGCAACAGCAATGATACAATACACATTTTTCCCGACAGATGCCCGTCTTTCAGAATACCTTTTTTCGTATGGAACCATGGAAATTCCAGCAGACACTACTTCACCGCTGCTTTCTCCACCCAACGGGCTAACAGGATTTTTAATTCGGGTGAAGGAAGATAAAAATGCTTTGGTGGTGGGAAAAGATTTTGAGGGTAAGCCTATAGCACATCAGCCAAACTATGTGATTGGGCAAACTACTTCCCCCATTACAGGGCATGGCGTAGGGCATATTACTTTTTTGGTAGTGTTCTTTCAACCATTGGGTATGTATCAACTTTTCGGATGCAACATGGCAAGCCTTACTAACAAGTCAGTGGACTTGACTGATTTT
>NZ_JACMOO010000270.1 GCF_014377975.1 Ferruginibacter sp. | reverse complement strand
GGGCTTTTCGGCCTGCCTTATCAAAGCATGTACTGCGCTTCAAAATATGCCGTTGAAGGATACTCGCAAAGTTTACGGATGGAACTGCGCAATACAGGTATTAAAGTGGTGGTGATTAACCCAGGGGACTTTAAAACAGGTTTTACGGAAAGCCGGGAAAAGACAGTCTTCAGCATTAACAACACACAGTTGGAATCTGAGTACAAAGCTGCCGTAGCCAGTATGGAAAAAGATGAAAGCATAGGACAAAGCCCAGATGTACTGGCAAATAAATTATGCAAAATTATTGAGACGTCTAATCCATCTCACCGTTATCTTATTGGCGCATTCGGACAAACAATTGCACCTACACTGAAACGTATATTACCAGGATCATTGTTTGAAAAATTAATGAATGATCATTACGGGATAAAGTAATTATTTGAAATGGTATAATTGAAAATTGAAATGTTTTTAACTGGTAATTTTCTACAATCTGTTGATGAGATTACCGAAATATACTTTTGCAAAAAAAGTTGACAGCTGCCACCCGGAAGTATTATCAGTTATCAATTAAAAAATCATCCGTTAAATATGTTTCCGGCAAAGAATAACAAGAAAACAATTTGGGCATGGGCCATGTTTGACTGGGCCAACCAATCGTATAATATGGTAATTACCTCTACCATTTTTCCAGCTTACTATGTTGCCATTACGGCTAATAAACAACAGGGAGATATGGTGAGTTTTTTTGGACATGAGTATGTTAATACCGTATTGTCCAATTATATTCTGGGACTCTCCTATCTAATCATTGTAGTGATGCTGCCAATATTAACTTCTATTGCAGACTACAAGGGACATAAAAAATTATACCTGCAGGTATTTACGTGGATGGGTAGCTTAGCTTGCGCAGGATTATTTTTTTTTACCATGAAAACTTTTGAATTCAGCATGATTTGTTTTGGTATTGCCTCCATTGGTTATTGCGGGGGCTTTGTGTTTTATAATTCTTATCTGCCACAAATTGCTACCATCGATCAGCAGGATGCTGTAAGCGCCAAAGGATTTATTTATGGCTTTGCAGGAAGTATTGTAGTACAGATTATCTGTTTCATTTTTGTATTATCTCCTGCAACATTTGGCATAACTGACGATACTTTACCGGCACGAATATCATTTTTAATTGTTGCCATCTGGTGGCTTAGTTTTTCACTCATTCCGTTTTACCTGTTGCCGAAAGGTATGCCCAATGCTGGTTCTCACAACTATAATGTATTTACCGGTGGCTTTAAGGAACTGGCAAAAGTGTGGCACAACGTAAAGCATCTGCCTCTATTAAAACGTTTTTTGCCGGCATTCTTTTTTTATTCTACAGGCGTACAGACCATTTTGCTGGTGGCGGCAAATTTTGGCGCCAAAGAATTAAAAATGCCGGAAGAAAGTTTAATCAGTATCATTTTAATTATACAATTGGTGGCCATTATCGGTGCATATTTTACTGCAAAACTTTCTGCCAGGTATGGTAATGTAAAGGTTTTAGCTGCAATAGTATTTATTTGGGCGTTGATATGTGCCGGGCTTTATTTTGTTATAAATACCAATCAATTTTATGTAGCTGCAGTGTTGGTGGGCATTGTTATGGGTGGTGTACAATCTTTATCAAGATCAACTTATTCAAAATATATTCCGCAAAATATTCCTGATACTGCCTCGTACTTTAGCTTTTATGATGTTACCGAAAAATTATCCATCGTTGTGGGATTATTTACATTTGGTTTTGTAGAGTCCTTCACACACGAAATGCGTGATTCTGCATTGGTACTGGATATTTTTTTTATTATTGCTTTATTATTGCTGGTATCATTATCGGTTGTTGAAACAGGCTTTAAATCTGCAAAAGCTATCATCGCTTAAAATGTATGCAATGAAAAAAAATAACTCCGCAAGACGCAATTTTATCAAACTATCCGTAATGGGAATTGGTGGCATTACCATGGCCCCGGTTGTCGCAGCGATGCCGAATTGCGGTACCAGAAATACAATTATCAACGATAAGAAATTGCATATTGTTTGTGTAGGTGCCCATCCCGGTGACCCCGAATTTGGTTGCGGTGGAACCATGGCTAAATACAGTGATGCCGGACATAGGGTAACATTTTTATACCTTACCAGGGGTGAAGCCAGCTATCCACATAAAACGTATGCAGAGATGGCGGCCCTCAGAACAATGGAAGCGGCGATTTCTTGTAAAGTATTAAATGCTACTGCTATGTATGCAGGCCAGGTAGATGGAAATACGGTATTGGACAAAAACAAGAATGAAGAAATGACGAAAATGATTGTTGGATTGCAACCAGACATTGTATTTACACAATGGCCGGTAGATGCACATCCGGATCACCAGGTGACCGGTTTGTTGCCCTTAACCGCATGGGTAAGATCAGAACGAAAGTTTCATCTTTATTTTTATGAAGTAAATACCGGCAGTGAAACCATGGCATTTACTCCCACAGATTATGTAGATATTAGCGCAGTGAGGGAGCGTAAAAAGGAAGCCATGTTTGCCCACAAAACCCAAAACCCCGTAGAAACATACAATGACTATTTTAAACCCCTGGAAGAATTCCGGGGATTAGAAGCAGGTGTAAAAGCAGCCGAAGCTTTTATTCATTTTAAAGCAAAAGCCGAACGGGCAAATATTATTGGTATGTGATGAGGTTCATGCTGCTCACAAAAAAATTACTATAGATTATCGTGAAGTTCGGTAGTTTCAGCTGGTTGTACTTTAATAGTTGATAACAGTTATTTCAGAACTAATGAAGTAACCTGTAAACGCAAAAAGAGCGCTCATTGCTGAACGCTCTTTTAAATGATATACTGGTTAAAATTTTACCACCTGTTACCACCACCACCGCCACTGCTGCGGTTGCTAGAATATCCACCACCTCCGCCACTGCTGCGATTGTTGCCATATCCACCACGACTTCCGCCGCCGCCACCGGTTCTTTCTTCTCTTTCTTTGGCTACAGAAACAGACATTGCTCTTCCTTCAACTTCTTTGTTGTTAAGGCCTAACATAGCATCTTTTCCTTCATCGTCGTTAGACATTTCAACGAAACCGAAACCACGTGAGCGGCCGCTTTCTCTGTCCATAATTACTTTGGCTGAAGTTACTGTACCAAATTGTGCAAAAAGTTCGTTCAATTCAACATCTGTTGTGTTGAAGCTTAAGTTTGAAACGTAAATGTTCATTTTCTTAAAAATTAAAATAAATAAAATAAAATACCTGTGACGGTAACTGATATTAAAGACAAAAGTTTTTAAGAAGAATAACTAATACGTTGGAGAAGTAAAAAATTGAATCTAACTAAAACATTATGCTCATAGAGCTATTATCACATAGCAAATATAGACGTATTCCGTTACTAACAAGGTTTTATTTTTTTATGTAGTAATGTGTATAAACTTTATCACTTTAACTTGGCTATTAGGGCTATATATTCCTGCATGGCTGTGTCTTTTGATTTGCCTTTTAATTCCTGCCAGGCTCCATATTTTGCCTTCGTTATAAAATCAAATTGGTTCGATGGTGGCTCTGCTTCTATATCTCCCTGGGTTGATTGTTTGAATAAGGCGTATAATTGCAACAATACATCATTAGCTGGTTTTTCCGTTAAAGTTTTACTGTTAATAACTGCCTGATCAAATAATTTACCTAATTCCATAAAATATTTTTTTCAGAAATATACCACAAAATCCGTTGCAACAAAAGTTCAGAATATGTGTTGAATAATAGATTATATAAAAATACTTTTTGGTAATTTTAACAACATAATAAAAACCGGTTAGTTTTTTACAACGTTATTTATACAAACAATTAATATGAAAATATTCTTAACACTACTTATTGCAGGAACAACACTTTTTTCCTGTGCACAGTCACAAAAAAAAACAATTATAATTCCAGTGGCTGAAAAGCGTGCAGCCAGTGCCAATGAGGCGGTGGCTTCTTTTGCAGAAGGTTGCTTCTGGCATGCTGAAATTGTTTTTCAAAGTCTGGTGGGTGTACGGGATGCGATAAGTGGATATGCAGGCGGTACCACAACAAATCCCGATTATGAAAGGGTTGCCAGCGGTCAAACAGGCCACGCCGAAACCGTTCAGGTGCATTATGATCCAACGAAGGTTAGTTATGAAACATTGGTAAAAGCATTCTTTGCCAGCCAGGATCCTACAACTATGAACCGCCAGGGTAATGATGCCGGTACTGAATACCGCTCCATTGCTTTTTATAATAATGAAAAAGAAAAGCAGGTAATTGAAGCCGCCATAAAAAAATTAACGGACGCTAAAGTGTACAGCAATAAAATTGTAACACAGGTTGTTCCCTTAACTAAATTTTATCCTGCAGAAGATTACCACCAGGAGTATATTAGTCATAACCCCGATAACCCTTATGTAGCTAATGTATCTATACCAGACTTTTTACATTTTAAAGCAAGTTTTAAAGAAGGAAATTTTAAGCCGTAATATATCAGGCAGTTTCAAGTTTATTGAGATCTTTCAAATAATCGTATTGCAAATCTTCATGTAAAGTGGCTATTATTTTAGCCGCTTTTTTTATTTGAAAGTGATACAGGTTGTTTAGCACAGTACTGTTTTTTACCGGGATAGAGGAGTGTTTTAGGATTTGGCAAAAATGAAGCAGCAATTCTACTTCTGCTTGTTTTGATGCTGTGTACCGTATGTGCTTAGCCGTATTTCTTAAAATTTTACGGAGGCTTTTTTTTACAAAATACAAATTGCTTGTGTTGATTGCCGCAAATTCTTTTTCCATTTCATTTTTTACATTCCCAATATAGGCTTGTTCATCATTCGCTTCAAACAACAGGTAATTCAACAATTCTTTATTATCTTTTTTATATTTAGCCAGCCTTAAACAAAGCTCCAGCAACTTAGCCGGGGCAATATTGTTTAACTCTTGTTTTATATCGCTGATGCTTGCTGCTTTCATGGGGCTAAATTAATTAACTTCTTTTTACGAACCGCATGGTTATAAGCTGCAGTTATTTTTAATTTTTTCAGGATCATTGAAATTGCTTTTTAAACCACCAACCCTTTTTTATCCACAACTGTTCATTACTATTTATCCGAAAAATATACAGTATCATCTTGTCAATTCGTTTGCCTGTTATTATTCAACCTAATTGATTCTATGAAAAAAATTTTACTTATCATCCTTTGTTTATTCAACTTTGTTATTGCGGGCGCACAGTTTTATAAAGCGCTGGTCCCTTCTCCTGCATTTAACGATTCTCTTACCAAAGTTGTAATTGATTTTAGAAACAATTTTAAAAAGATACAGGGAAAGGAATTGATTCCGCAGGCTGGTATGGAAGTGTTTCAATCAAAGATTGGTTTACCCGGAGCATTGCACTGCACCATTTATCGTTTTCATTCAAAAATAGATACCACTGCAAGCTGGCAAGCGATTATGTATGATGGTGAGGATTACGAAGAAGCAAAAAAGATTTATATAAATACTTTCCGACTGGTAAATAAAAGTAGAATCAGATGGATTGACAGGAGCATTGCTGCATTCAATGGTGAAATGGAAAAGCCTGATGGAAATATAACCTTTTCAACCAGCATGCTTCAATTGAATGTGAGCGACCCCAGGTACAAAAATTTTTTTGCTGAAATTGAAATGACAAGTGGTTACAATGGCTGGGAGGTACATTTAAATCTGCATTCAAAAAAAGATGATACGGATGAATGAACCGTGTTATAATGATTTTATAAAAAATGCCTCGTTCTTTTACGGGGCATTTTGCATCCATCACCTCAGCTTCATTAAAAAAATAGTTTAATAAATTGCAACCATTTGTTTAAAGCCCACGTATTCTGTACTATAAGGGTTAACAATTTAGCAAATCAAAGATATTTTTGCTAAATTTAAACAGCTGTATTAATTTGACTGGAGCCCCAATTAACTTTTAAAATAACCGACTCGAATTTTTTGAATAAAATAATCGACATAGTAAATGGTTGCAAAAACAATGATAATAAGTATCAAAAGATATTGTATGAAAATTATCGTGCATTCGCATTAAAAATTGTTTTCCGGTATATCTACACTTACGAAGAAGCGCTCGAAATTACAAACGATGGTTTTGTTAAATTCTTTCTACATATAGATAAATTCAGGTGTGAAAACGAAGCTGAAATGGATAAATTTTTAACCGGTTGGATCAAGCGAATAATGATCAATACTGCCATTGATCTTTTAAGAAAGAAAATGTTGTTACCTGAAATTGGAGGAATTGCAGAAGATGTTTGGGAGATAAAAGACAAAACTGCATCAGCCGAACAAATGATTATTTATAAAGATCTGATATTGGTGATAAAGAAGTTGCCACCATCCTACCGCATTGTTTTTAATATGCATGTAATAGATGGATATACTCACATTGAGATTGCAGAGATTTTAAAAATTCCGGTGGGCACATCAAAATCAAATTTATTAAGAGCCCGTACCTTGTTACAAACATATTTAAACCAAAAAGAATCACTGGTTGCATGCAGTATTTAGAAAACGATATGGACGATTTGTTTCAGCGGGCAGCAGAAAACTACCCTCTGAAAACAGGCGAAGGAGATTGGGAAACTATTACTGACAGACTTACGCCAACGCCGGAAAAAATCAGCCAGGTAAGATTATTCAAAAATAGAGTTACTAACGAATTACTTGTACTGGTATTGCTTTTTTCGTCATTAACCATAGGGAAATCTGCCCTACAATCACCAAAATCCGGACCATCATCTTCAATCGGGAACGTTCTAACAACCCACAGTTCAATACATAATTACCCGTTTAAACAAAAGGATATTAGCATTAGCTGGAATACAATTAATCATGATAAAAGGCCAATTACTGAATCGTTAAAGGTAACAGCCGGCAGGCGACAAAAGCCGGATCAAAAACGTTTTTACTTAATCAGCAGTAATAAGAAATCAAGCAAGATATTTAAACAAAATGATCAGCTACAATAATCTGTAAATGAAAATGATCGTACTCCGCTGTTGTTATTTACACCGCTAACTGAGCTATACAATGTTGATTACGTAGTGGTACCTAAATACGTGAATATGTATGCTAAAAATGAAAGCTTTCAGCGGCTGAATGAATCCTTAAAAAAAATTGGAACCGCTTATAAATCAATCATACAAGAAACAGGTCATAGAGAATTGTTGAAACGGAAGGTATTTTATATTGGTGTTGCCGCAGGTTCCGATTTTAGCAAAGTGCACTCAATGGCATTCAATAATTCAGGTTTTAATGCCGGACTGATAGCCGGAATAAAGTTTGCAGGCAGAACATCTTTTGAAACCGGAATTCTATGGAACAGAAAAAATTACAACAGTGCTGGCAATGAATTTAAAATGGACAAGATTGGTTCAACAATGCCGGCTGGTATGGTGATCAATAGCCTTGAAGGTAAAAGTTCACTGATTGAAATTCCCCTTAAAATTAAGTATGATTTTTTTAACAGGGCAAATACTACATGGTTTGCAGCAGCGGGAATTTCGGCATATATTATGACTACCGAAAGCAACCGGTATCATGTAACTATGAATGGCAATACAGAAATGATGACAGGCGTTTACCGGAATTATAATTATGGTTTACCTGCAGTAGCAAGCATCAGTGCTGGCTATCAAAAAAATCTTTCAAAGTTTATAAACGTACGGATAGAACCCTTTCTGAAAATTCCCTTAACGGGAATGGGAGTAGGTAATTTGCCCATTACCAGCGCAGGATTGCAGGTGGGTATTACCAGGATTTTAAAATAAAACTTCATTTACAGTTAAAACAAAAAACGCTTTAAAAAGAGTACATGTATTACTATGCCATCAACAAAACCAGGCTTCACAAAAAACAAAATTATTCACCATCCATAAAATACAAACAATGAAAAAGATGAGCTTTTTTAAAATTTCCGTTGCGGCAGCAATACTGGTTTCTTTTACGGCCTGTAAAAAAAATGACGACCAGACAACAACCAACGTAAATAATCCCAAGACCGGAATGGAAGAAATGATATCAGAAAAGGGCGCCAATCCCGATGAAGCATCCATTACACAAACGGTAACCCTTGCTAATACAGGCAACCGGGAAAGAGGCGATGATGATGGCCATTATCTTTATACAGAAAGCAACATCCTCGGTACCAATAGTATTATTGGCTATAAAATAAAAAAGGATGGGGCATTACAATGGCAGGAGCAGGTATTATCCGGAGGATCTGGAACTGGAAAATCTTTAGGCTCGCAGGGTGCGTTGGTAATTGACAAAGAACACGAATGGCTGTATGCTGTAAACGCAGGATGTAATAGTGTGTCTTCCTTTAAAATAGGTGATAAAGGGAAATTAACACTTGGCCATTCAGCAGATGTAGATGGTAAAACACCTGTTAGTGTTACTGTTCATAAAGATTTATTGTATGTGCTCAACAGGGCAACGGATAATATCCAGGGTTTTAAAATAGGAAGTGGCGGAATGATGACTCCCATTGGAGGAAGTATACAACCCCTTAGTTCAACAGGTGTGGATGCACCGCAAATTTCCTTTACACCAAATGGCGATTGGATAATTGTTACAGAAAAAGCTACTAATATAATAGGTACTTTTAAAGTAAAGAATGATGGCTCAGTTAATGCCGGAACTTTTACAGCATCTGTAGGAAAAACACCCTTTGGCTTTGATTTTTCTAGAAATTATATGATTGTTTCCAATGCCGCAGGAGGAATGGCCGGTGCAGGTTCATCAACATCTTATACTCCTTATAATGGTAAACCTACGGCTATCAATGGAGCGGTTGCAAGTGAACAGGCTGCTCCTTGCTGGGTAGCAACCACTAAATATGGCCGGTTTGCTTATGTTACCAACACTGCAAGCAATAATATTTCTTCCTACTATGTGTCGCCATGGGGAGGCCTGTATCTGGTGCATGGAGAAGCTGCAAAAACCGACAATGGCCCGGTTGATATTGTGGTAAGTGCAAACAACTACGACGTGTATGAATTAAACGGCAAATCAAATACCATTGGCTGGTATCAAAGAAAACCTTTTGGCGAACTTATTTTAAAAGGTACTGCCACCAACCTTCCTTTGTCTACAGTAGGATTAGCTACCTATTAATTAAGAGCTGGATATAATTAAAAAACGGGAGCAGCGGTTTACTGCTCCCATTTTTTTCAACTTTGTTTAAATAATCTTGTTATGTTGCAGTATGCTCGTAACACTAACCATTATCCGCTATCCAAAAAAATATATTCCCTTTGCGGTTTTAGCTATGGCTCTGCACCGGCTCCCCTTCTGGTTAAATAAAAACATCTCTTTTTATAAATTATTGGGCTGTGGCAAAAACGGCACTTTCGATAAAAACCCTGACTGGCAGCAATGGGGAATTTTAGCAGTTAAACGTAACGAAACAGCGAATAATAATTTTGAGCAGGCAACCATCATTGACAGTTTGTATGGGTCTTTTATCTATAAATGGTTTCAATTTTTTAATTGCGAAACCTGGACCATTTTACTGGAACCAATGGAAGGCCATGGTAAATGGGATAACAAGGAACCCTTTGGACAACTAAATAAACAATCAACTTACAATGGTATTATTGCAACCCTTACCCGGGCAACTATCCGTATAAATAAACTAAAAGCCTTTTGGCAAAGCGTTGCTTCAGCAGCCAATGAAATGGCGGGCGCCAAAGGTTTTATAACCTCTGTTGGCATCGGCGAGATGCCCTATATCAAACAAGCTACATTCAGCATCTGGCAAAGCAGGGAGGATATGAAAGCATTCGCCTACCAGATGCACCAGCATACGGCCATCATACAAAAAACAAGAAAGGAACGCTGGTACAGCGAGGATATGTTTGTGCGGTTTAAACCATTAAAAACATTTGGAACCATCAAAGGAATGGATCCTTTGGCAGGAAAGGTATAAATTTGTTGTTCATATAACCGCCAGGGTGTTTACCACCTTGTAACCAAAACATACGATTGCCTTTTAACTGTGTGGCTGCGGAAATAAATTTTTTATGAAAAACATTAAAATAATTGAAGTACCGAGTGAAATAGGTGCCGGCACCCGTGGGGCCAGCCTGGGTGTGGATGCTATTAAAATAGCAGCACTGGATTTTATGAGTAACTTTTTTGTCCACTTTCCTTCGGAAAAAATACAGGAAGAAAATAACCTGTTATTCGAACCCATACAATCGCCTTATGCCAAAAGAATACATGGCGTATTAAATATTTATGAAAGATTAAGTAAGGCGGTTTGTGATTCGATCAATGGTCATTTTTTTCCGGTTATTTTAAGTGGTGATCATAGTAGCTCTGGTGGTACGATCACCGGTATTAAAATGGCCAAACCTAAAAGTAAATTAGGTGTTATCTGGATAGACGCTCATTCGGATATGCATACTCCTTACACTACACCTACTGGCAATATGCATGGAATGCCGCTGGCAATTGCCATAGGAGAAGACAATGAAGAATGCAAAATGCACACGCTGGATGAAAAAACTAAAAAGCTGTGGGAGCAGCTAAAAAACCTTGGCGGAATTTTTCCAAAAGTATTGCCGGAAGATATTGTATTCATCTCCCTCCGTGATTTTGAAAAAGAAGAAAAAGCATTGATAGAAAAGTATACCATGAAGGTAATTACAACCGGTGAAGTACGGAGAAATGGCGCAGAGAGTGTAAGCCGTAAAGTACTCAGATATCTTTCTGACTGCACGGATATCTATGTAAGCTTTGATGTCGACAGTCTTGATTCTTCCATCTCCCGTGGCACAGGAACGCCTGTGAGTAATGGATTAAAGGAAAGAGAAGCTGAAGACCTTATCAGTAAATTTATGCAAAACCGAAAAATTTGTTGCTTTGAAATTACCGAAGTAAACCCCACGCTGGACAAAGAAAACCTGATGGCTGAAATTGCTTTTAATATTTTACAACGTAGCGTGAATGTGTTGATGATGAACTAGGAAAGTTGTAGGTTTTAAGAAGTAGTTTGTAAGATGAAGCATCATGTGAGCACAATTTTACCGGACTTGCGTCTTAGGCTTTTTGCTGTAAGCAGGCACCCTGAAATTTAATATTGTATTTTCACAACTCGGTACGGATGCGTGAAAACTTTAATTTCATCTATATTAAAAAAGAGAAGCTTACAATTGTCTTTATTTGTCATCGAACGTTAAATTATAAATGTGGTCGGGATTTATACCAGGACATGCCTTACTTTCTTTCTAATATACTTTTCTGCTGTTTTGCCGAAGTAAAATCTTCAACTATATCATCTAAATATTTTTCGACAAATACGTCCTTCGATATTTGGCTTGAAAATATAATTCCAATATCCATAAAATATACTCTTGCTGATTCTCATGTTCTGCAATTCCACTTCAGCCCTGTTGATTTTTGTTTTATATTTTACACTATCAATTTTCGGATTCACTTTTAATCTGATTTTTGTGGGGCTAGTTCCTATTAAGTCTACAAATACTAAAATATTAATTAAGGGAGTTGGATTCCGATTGGGATAGAATTTAGCCAAACAGCACACGCTTAATTTCATTTTATTTATTCGTACCTGACAAATAATGCAGGATTAAATGACTATTGGAGGTTTGAGATATTTTCTTTATCCTGTCACACCATGACTTTTTAATGATAGCAGGATTAAAAACCACCAGTTTATTGCATAAATGGCTTTCCTTCTTTTAAAAGCTCTTTTTTTATACCATCCATTACATCAGATAAATAAATAGTCATCTGCGGAACAGCATTTGCTTCATCCTCTAAATCAAAAATCTGGTCTGCGATACCCTGCTCATTTACAAATGGTTTGCCTGCATGTAAACCTACGGCCATTGCCTTATCCTGTTGAAATTTTTCAATCGCTTTTATACTTGCGTAATGAACAACGTTTACAATACTACCTCCGGTAAGCTGGTATTTTTTAACCTGTTCTGCCACATCTACCTCCTCCCTTCTATGGTCGGGATTGGCTTCTTCATTGTTTCCAACGGGTACATATTTTTTAAGAAATCTTACTTTTTTAGGAAACGATAATTTCCAGATAGCTGCACGCTGATCTGCATCCGGCAATGAAAATTTCAGCATTGAATTAAATCTTCTTATAAATGCATCATCAATATTATTTTTCATGTTTGTAGCCAGTATCACCATGCCGTTGTAATCTTCTATCCGCTGCAAAAGATAAGAAACCTCCTGATTGGCATATTTATCATGCGCATCTTTTACATTGGTTCTTTTACCAAATAAGGCATCAGCTTCGTCAAAAAATAAAATCCAGCCTTTATCTTCTGCCCTTGCAAAAAGCAGTTCCAGATTTTTTTCCGTCTCACCAATGTATTTTGAAACCACCATCGATAAATCAATCTTATAAACTTCTTTGTTAACCTGATTGCCCAACAAACCTGCTGTAAATGTTTTACCTGTGCCGGAGGGACCATAAAATAAGGTACGGTAACCTTTTTTTAACCGATCACCCATCCCCCAGTCATTTACAAGTTGATCATTAAAGCTAAGCCAGTTTTCAAGCTCCCCTATTTGTTCTTTTAAATCATTACTGATCACCAGATCTTTCCAGGTTAGTTTTGTAGTAATACGCCTTGCAGGAAAACTCATGCTAAAATGTGGGGTGGCATGTTTTCCATTGGTGAGCATTTCAATATAATCCTGCGACATAATGAGACGGCCATGCAATGATGGTTCGCCTTCGGGCAATGTTTCGAGCCACAAAACTTTTTTATCAGCAAAAAGATGATCTGCCTGAAACAAAGATTGTACATCACTGCGTTTTTGTGGATTGTCGCCGGAGATGATAAAGAATGCAGTTTCACCGGTTGGTAAAAATCCACGAAAATTTTTACCCTTTGTTCCACCTATTTTAGGAAAATTATGATCTCCTAATATACCCGCTGACGCATCATCAAATAAATGTGGATATACATAAGGCGCCAATGCAATTAGCAATAATACGGAAGCGTTTTTATCAACATTATTTTGATTGATAAAAGATGATAAATTTTTATTCCATTTACCAACGGGTGGCATAGCAGGCCCGGCCATTTTATAAGTTTCGTTGATGCTTTTATTTAACCGGTGTTGAATTAAATCAAACAGGTAGTTAAATTCAGTTGAGTATGGGCTTACCATAATTTAAATTTTTATTCGATTTTAGAAAGAAATTCTTTCGAGAGTTGCAAATAATCGATTGCACCATTGGCATGTTTGTCAAAGCTAAAAATATCTACTCCGGCTTCCTGGGCTTTCGCTAACTGAATATTGGTGCGGATATGTGTTTGAAATACCTTGCTTCCAAATTCTTCTTCCAGCTGGCGGCACACATCCCGGTTCATTTTTTTGTGGTCATCAAATTTTGTAAGAATAAAACCGAGGATGTCAATTTGTAGACCAAGTTTCTTTTTTATTTTTTCCACGTTGCTAAAATGATACATAAAACTTCTTACACCTTTAAGGGGCAGAAACTCCGCCTGCAGGGGCATTAAAACGTAGCGGCTGGCTACCAGTGCATTTACGGTAAGCATGCCAATAGCGGGCGGACAATCTATAAAAATAAAATCATATTGCGCTTCAAGTGGTTTCAGTATCCAGCTTAGGAGCTGCTCCCTGCCATACACACTTACCAGTTCAAGCTCAGCGCCGGCGAGTTCAATAGAAGAAGGAATTAAATGAAGGCCTCCCGCTAATTTTATAATTACGGATTGTCCTTCTGTATTTTTTCCTTCCATCTCTTTTTTAAATTCTGTAAAAAGATTGGGTTCTGTTTTATCACTTACACCCAAAGCCTGCGTAAGATTGGCCTGCGGATCAGCATCCACCAGTAAAATTTTTTTACCTTGTATTTGTAATGCAGCGGCAAGGTTGATAACGGTAGTGGTTTTACCAGAACCCCCTTTTTGTATGGCGAAAGAAATGATGGGCATAGAAATGAGATTAATAATTTTTCATAATGCAACTTAAAATTTTCCTTTACCAGATTTGTCGGGCAACCCTTTATCTATATTTTCTCCCCACCATTTTTGTGCTTTAGCTATTGTTCCATGTTTTGTTTCTGCGTCGTATACAGCCTGCAATGCTGTTAGTTTCTTCTGATATTTAGCTACTAAAGCGTCAAGCTCCGCCCGCTGTTTAATAAGTACTTTTTTTGCTTCTGCCAGGGCAGCTGCCTCAGTACAGGCTTCAACATTTTTTATTGAAAAGCCGGCGGGTTTGGTTTTAAGCTCCTGCGTAAGTTGTTCTGCCAATTGATTCGTAAGATCAAAATGCCGTTGTTCGTGTTGCAACAGGGTATTGCTACTATCGTTCAAAACTGTATTGATCATCTCTTGCTTAAAGGTAGTATCGCAATCATTTAAGTCGGTTACCTTTGCTGTTACACCATTTTGATTGTGAATACTAAAACTTATAGAAGATTTGCTGCTTTTTACACAAGGCTCAACAAGATCAACACATTCTCCTGCACTTGTGGCTTTTGCGCCACTAAGCGTATATTCGATATTTTTATTTTTTTTAAAAGCTGCCTTGCATTTAGCTGCATTGGCCTTGCAACCGGCAGTAATATCCCGAATGTTCGCACTGATAGAAGCATTGCATGCTGAAATATCTGAACCTGCTTTTGCTTCTCTTGCTTTTAAATCGGTTGTCCAGGCTTTTGCCCAGGAGTTTTCCTGCCACATAAATGATTTTACTAAAAGGGATGCCGGACTACTTTCAATATTTACCATAAAAGCTTTGTATTTATCAGGGTGGAGTTCGGCATGTTTATCATTAGCCATGCCTTTTTCACAATCTGTATTTTTTGAACCAACATGTGCCGTACTGCCACTTGCGGCTGCAGTCAAGGGTTTAAAAGGATAAGTTGATGAATCAAAATCAGTAATCCCGCTGCTGGTTTCTGCATCAAAGCTTGCTTTCTTTGGAACCTTTCCCATAAAATCGCCCCAGGTTAAAGAACGATGATCAATCTTCTTTCTTTGCACTTCATCTGCCGGCTGGCCTGCGCCCTGCTGCACTACATGCGTTAATTCATGCGCCAATAAAAATTTTCCCTGGGCACTGTTTGGATCAAATTTTCCTTCGTTAAAATAAATGTCACGACCATGCGTAAAGGCCTGTGCCTGCAATTCCTGGTTCATATTTACTGCTTCACTGTCGTTGTGTATGCGCACATTGCTAAAATCTGCACCAAATGAGTTGTTCATTTCGTGCATTGTTTTTGCAGGCAGCTTGTTTCCTTTACCCGCCGTATTTTTTAAATTTGTTGCAACCTGCGGCGATGCTGAATTAGCAGATGAATCCTGCTTGGTTTGTACGGCTGATGTTTTCCTTTTTTCTTCTTCCATCTTATGATCCTCTTTCTTCTGCACTTTCTCTTTTTCATGTTCATGATCCATCTTTTGTACCATGGGCTTCTCTTCCTCCTTCATATTGCTTTTTTTCTTCTGCAATTTTTCTTTTTCATGATCAGCTCCCATTTTTTGTACAGTTTCATGCTCTTTTTTCTTTTCAGGTAATTCCATTTTCTGCACAGGAAGCATGCCTTCTTCTTTTTTCTTTTCGGGCAATTCCATCTTTTGCACCGTATGCTTTTCTTCTTCTTTTTTTGGTGCATCCATTCTCTGAATGGATTTGTCTTTTTCCTTTTCAGGCGAAGTGCTGCGTTGAACGGGTCCTTTCAATTTATCTTCTTTATCTCGCTCCATCCGCCTGTCGTTGGTTCCAAGTTTTTCATCTTCTAAAGAAGTAGCCAGCCGCTGTATGCTGCTAATTTCTTTTTGCTGCACAACTGGTTTTGCTGTTTTATTATTTACAACGGCTTTGGCAACATTGTCTGCTTCGTGCTCATACTTATCGCCCGGCTCGTTTACAGATAACTTTGCCTGGAAGAAATTATTCTTTTGCTGCTTTTCGCTCGCCTGTTTTTTTTTAGAAAAAAAAGGCTTGTCTTTTCCTTCGCCGGTTTGGGCGTTGCGGTGGTTGTATAAACGGGAGAGGTATGACATAGATTTTATTTTAATAAATTATTTTTTCCTGTTTCAATTATTCTTACATTACCATCTTCGCCAGCAGAAAAAAAAGTTTTAAGATCATTTGAAAAGGCTACCTGACTGACCCTGCCTTCATGAAGCTTTTCTGAAAAAACAAATCCGCCATCGTCAAGTTGTTGTAATGAAACGAAGCCAGCTAAAGAACCGCTTAATATGAGTCTTTTTTTGGGATGAAGACATAAAGAAGAATATCCTCCAAATCTTTCATTAAATATTTCAGGTAGTATTCTTTTCTTGCTTTCCAATTCCCATAGATAATTTGCATATGGAATTTTAGAGGAAATGGCGAGAACAGTTTCATTACAGCCAAGACTCATGAAATATCCCTGGATTGGTGCCGGGAATATTTCTTTTATGATTATTCCAGAACTAATTTCAATTTGCTGAATTTGTGCTTTATTATGACCACCAATCAGAACCGATTTACCATCATCAAAAATTTCAACAGTTGCCGGTTCATTTACGTAGCTTAGTGTCTCTGTTTCTATTTTCCATTCAACAGGCAATTTTTGAATTTTCAAATTTTCTGTTTGTGCTTCGGCCAGATACCCTTTCAATTTCCAGATGTTTTTTCCTGAATCTATGTCTATTACCTCAACATATTTTCCAGAAACAATCATCATAGGTGATGCCTTGGAAGAGATAATTCTGGTAATTTTACTATTATCTGTTTTGAACTCATGTTTTTTATCAGAGGAAATATCATAAATAAATAATTTGGTATTATCCGAATAAACGAGATGCTTCCCTTGGTAACCAAAACTTAGAGCCCAAATATTTTGGTATGCGTTTTCTTCAATTATTTTGATTGCTTTTTTCTCAAAAGGGTTCCAAAGTGAAAGGTTTGGTTTATTTTTAGAATCGCCCATCTGACCTACAGCCAGCATATTAAGCCCTGAATTATAAGCAAGACTTAAAATAGGAGATCCATTTGGCAGAGATAAATTATTTGCTTTCATTGATTTTTTAAATCCTTTTAGGTTTATCTACTTTTATAAAATCGGCTTTCCGTGCTCAGTCAGAAACGGATTACTACCAATTGCCTTTGCATCTTTTGGTACATTCAATTTTTCTGATTCAAAATTTCTTCCAACCCATAAGAAATATTTAGTTTTGGGTTTTGCCAGATTAAACTGCTTAGTTACAACCCTAAGATTACTATCATTTAAGACATGATCTTTTCTTAAGTCATCTTTTGCATTATTATCTCCTCCGTTCCAACTTATCGCCAAATCCGGCTCATGGTCTACATGATACTCTACTGCATCAGGATTGTAATTATGAATATCAGCTTCGCGTTCAACCCTACCTTCAGGCTTTAATGTTTGCCACTGAATATCTTTTGCGGGGTCCATGCTTTTCATTACTTTGTAAATTTCTGCTTTGATTCCCGGAAGATCGGCCTTCTTTTTATTCTCGCTTTTTGTTGCCCAACCATGACTTTCGTATAATTTTGGTCTGATAGAATCACTTCCAGGCGACCAACTCGAAGGAAAAAAACGTTTGTCAGGCGTAATTTTGGATACTTCTGCTTCCGTTGTTAGTTGCCAAGCCTTTTCTGTTATTAATTTTGAAAGTGCGGCTGTATTAAATTTCATTTCTCTTCCTTCACGAACATTTGTAGCGTTGGTATAATCCTTGGCCACTGATGATATTTTTATGAATACCCCTTCTTTAGATTTATAATAGCTTCCGATTTTTATGTCTGAAGATCCCTGTTTCTTTGGTATTGATTTTTTACTTGTTTTCTGTATGTATTCAAAATCCCAATTCTCCCCCCCATCCATCACGGAAATAGACTGAATAACCGCCGGATGATCCTTCTTAACATCCGCCGCAATCTTATCTGCATCTGTTTTCGTTACTTCACCATCTGCAATTTTTTCTTTTCCTTCTTTATCTATTTCCTGTAGTGCGGATTCAATATTGTCTTTCTTGCCATCGCCCTTCTTATCCGCATCCGTTAAAATAGCTTTGTACTTTACCGGTTTCGGATTATTGATTCCTTTTGCAGTTGATGATACTACCCATTTATCATTATCTAACTTTATATCAAATGTTATTCCACCAACTGCTTTTTGTATGTCATTCAATTTGGATCTCAGGTCTGCTTTTGAAACAGGATCTTTAATTTTTGTTAACTGGCTGCCAGCGGCCTTAAATATATTGCCTGCTTCGGCTGCAGCTTTAGGATCTGGTTTTGCCTTAGCTGGTTTTCCAGGCGCATCTTTTTTGCCCGGAGCGGCT
>NZ_JACMOO010000269.1 GCF_014377975.1 Ferruginibacter sp. | reverse complement strand
TCACAAAGCCGCTTCGTAAAGAACGCGGCTTTTTTTATTTTCAAACCAAGAAGGAACGAGTACGAAGTACCCAAAGTTGTATTTGCTATTTTGTTGCCGGCTCAATATTTTAAAGTCAGCTTAATGTATATGCTGACTTCACAGAGTACTTTGTTTAAAATATATTTCTTTGTGTACTTTGTGTTAATTGTGCACTTTATGTAAAACTACATTTACGCCAAGTTTGATTTTCTACACCAGTATAACTCACTTATTTTTGCGTATAATTTTTGTTATGAATGATTTTTTTAAAGATAAGGTAGTAGTGGTTACTGGTGGCAGCGAAGGCATTGGCAAAGCATTAATAGATGCACTGATTCCAATGGGTGCTAAAGTGGCCACCTGTGGCCGTAATCAGGATAAATTATACAATCTGCAGATACAATATTCCAACCACCTGTTGCATACCATGGTGGCGGATGTAAGCCAGTACAGCGAGTGCCAAAACTTTATAAACAGTACCATCGATACATTTGGTGGCATCGACATATTGATCAACAACGCAGGAGTTTCTATGAGGGCTTTATTAAAAGATGTAGATGTTGATGTGATAAAAAAAGTAATGGATATTAATTTTTTTGGTACGGTTTATTGCACCAAACTTTCCTTAAACTCCATCCTGGAAAGAAAAGGAACTATTGTCGGCATATCTTCCATTGCGGGCTACCGGGGTTTGCCGGGCAGAAGCGGATACTCTGCTTCTAAATTTGCGGTAAATGGCTGGCTGGAAGCAGTACGTACAGAGGTGATGGATGACGGCGTAAATGTAATGTGGGTTTGCCCTGGCTTTACAAAAAGTAATATCCGCAATGCGGCGCTTAATAGCAAGGGTAAAACACAGGGTGAAAGTCCGTTAAGGGAAGCTTCATTGATGAGCCCTGAAAAATGTGCCCGTCATATTTTAAATGCGGTGGCTAAACGTAAAAGAACACTGATACTTACCGTTAGAGGTAAGCAAACAGTTTTTATAAATAAATTTTTTCCGTCACTTGCAGATAAGCTGGTGAAAAAATTCTTTTTCAAAAATAAAGAACTTATGAAATAATGCGCTTCGTAAATGGTACGGAAAAGCAGTAAATTTCAATTACAATGACCGCCTTTGCAAAAAAAATAAACAACTAAGCAATTACAATAAATATAACGAATCAACTATCCACTAATACATGCCTTTACTCACCCTAACATCAGATATTGGTCAGCATGATTTTCTTGCCGGTGCAGTAAAAGGACAGTTATTACAACACGCCGGTTTTTTTACACTTATTGACATTACGCACCAGCTCCCCCCTTTTAATTATCCGCAGGCGGCCTATGTATGCAGAAATGCCATTAAAAATTTTCCCGCAGGTACCTTTCACCTGGTGATGGTAAATTTGTTTGATGAAAAGCCGGAACACCTGCTGCTGGCGGAACACAATGGATATTATATCGGCTGCGCAGATAATGGATTATTGACCATGATACTGGAGGAAGTACCACAAAAAGTGGTAGCCCTGCACCTGGATAAAACCCAGCAAAAAAATACCCTTTACTGTACGGCTGTTTTTGCCAAAGCATTCAACGAATTACACAGTGGTAAGCCCATTGAAGAAGTAGGCGATGCAACCGTTTCTATCCGCGTAAAAAATCCGCTGCGCCCATTGCTGGGTAATAACTGGATTGAGGGACAGATTATTTTTATTGATAATTTCGAAAACGTAATCGTAAATATTACCAGGGAAGAATTTGAAGAACAACGCAGGGGAAGAAGTTTTAAAATTGTTTTTAAAAGGGATGAAGTGATTGAAAAAATCAGTGATACCTATGCAGATGTTGCCGAGGGTGAAAAACTGGC
The DNA here is from genome assembly GCF_014377975.1 of Ferruginibacter sp. Taxonomy (GTDB): domain Bacteria; phylum Bacteroidota; class Bacteroidia; order Chitinophagales; family Chitinophagaceae; genus Ferruginibacter. Next base: position 12,752 of record NZ_JACMOO010000269.1, on the reverse strand, counting down.
CATGTTCAATTCTGCGGCTTATCTTGAAATTGCCATCAACAAAGGCAATGCTGCGGGGCTTTTTGGTTTGCAGGGCTTTTCAGAAAAACAACAACATGCACAACAGCACTATTTAAACAACCGGTTATTTTATCAAACCGTGAGGGTTTATTTTGAGTAAATGGTATTGCTCAGCCTGTTTCAATTATAAAAAGAATTCCTCAAATATTTTTAGTACAAGTGAGTCCAATAATCTTGATTTATCTATCATAATGTTGCCCAAATAACTTTTTATAAAGTTGAAAATCTAAATGCCGGATCCTGATTTAGGTAATATCATTAAAAAAATCCCCCTTGCAATAAAAATTTATTGCATACTTTCATTACAAAACCATTTTAATTTTATAAAGAATAACTCAGCCACTTACCAGAGCAGCTAAAAATGAAAGTGCAACCTCACATCTTTCTGAATGTAATAACTGTTGGTAGCTGTAGTAATTACGAAGCTTATTTATTTAATAACGCCACTCCTTCTTACTATTTACTGAAAAAAATATTCATAGAAAAGTGAAGGTTATTTTTGATGTGTAAAGTAAGCGACCGGTAGCCATGTAAATATCAAAAAAAATTTATGCTGCGGGGAACGACAATGTTCTGAAGGTTAAAAAACAAGAACCGCAACGGAAGGTTAAAAAAGGAAAAGATAAAGAAAAATCAGCGTGCAGTTTTAAAGGAGCCGTGCTGATAAGGTTGAAGCAATCGTTTCATCTATCTTCCATAAACTATATATTTCCATTCTAAAAAATTATTACAATGAAAAAAAACTTTATAGTGTTTTGTAGTGCAAGTTTGCTTTTTATAAACATTGCTTCTGCCCAGATAAATATGCCATCGCCTTCTACCACTCAAACCGTTACACAGGATTTTGGCATGGGTAGCATTGAACTTACTTACTCAAGGCCCAATATTAAAAACAGGACTGTATTTGGTGACTTGGTTCCTTATGGAAAATTATGGCGAACCGGTGCCAACGGAGCAAGCAGGTTAACTTTTAAAACCCCCGTAGAAATAGGTGGCAAAAAAATTGACACCGGATCATACGCTTTGTATACGATTCCTGCAGAAGACAACTGGGAAATAATTTTGAATAAAGGAATCAATAACGGCGGCGTTACCGGTTATAAAGAATCGGAAGATGTGGTACGTTTTACTGTGCCGTCTATTAAAACAACCAGCAAAACAGAAACCTTCACCATGCAGTTTGCCAACATTAAACCAGAAAGCTGCGATCTGCAGCTGGTATGGGAAAAGAGATCCATTTCCATACCCATTACCAATAATATTAAAGATAAAATAAGGGCCCAAATAGATGCCGCAATGCTTACAGACAAAAAGCCTCACTGGCAGGCCGCACAGTTTTATTTTGAGTATGATAAAAACTTAACCAGGGCATTGGAAAATGTTACCAAAGCGACAGATGAAAATCCAAAAGCCTTTTACATGTTTTTATACAAAGCCAGGATTGAAAAAGAGATGGGGAAAACTGCAGCCGCTATGGAAACGTCTAAAACTTCACTAGCCTTATCAAAAGAAGCAAAGAATGATGATTATATAAAAATGAATAAGGAGCTACAGAAGGAATTAAAAAAAGCAAACTAACTTTTACAGGATAAAAGTCAAGACATTTTCTTTAAAGATTACCAAGAGAAAGTAATTTACTTTTCCCGGTAACGGACAAAACGCACAACAACAAATAAGGCTTACCCCTAACTGTTAGGCCAGCCACGGAGCCCGGACATAAAAAAAATTTTCACCAAACAGTGAGCATTTTTATTATGTATCGCTATAGTTTATTGCGCCAGTGATATCCTTATTTGCACGCCAGCCCTTGTATTGGTAATGGGGGCACTGGAAGATATATAAGGTATCACACGGCGTTGCTCAAAATACAATTTAAGGTTTACCCTGCTGTTTAAATAATAGTCAACGGTGGGCGAAAGGGTTATTTCTTTACTGCCACCGGTGGGCAAAGTAGCTAACTGGTCTAAGCGGTTATTTACGGTTACGTTGTCCCTTATCTTCATGTCAAACATGAATTTGATTTCATTGTCTAATTTGCCGGTTCCGCCCTTGCTTAAAAACTTGGGTAGTTTTAATCCACCAAATAACTTTAAGCCACGTTTACGGTATCCCCCGCCAATGGTAAATTCTGTTGAGCGGGTTTCACTTAATTGAAAATCTATCAGGCTTAAACTAAGTGTGCGTTGTTTGAGATAATCTATTTTAAACTGCACCTGGTTTGTAAACATTACATCAATACCAAACAGCGGTGCAAACTGTTCGGTGATAGTAATGTTAGGAACCAAAAAGTAAGGAACATAGTTTTTAGAAACCGTATCATAAAAAGAAGGAAAACCATAGCGGAACTGATCTGCATAAAACAGGGCAGAAGTAAACCCATTCATACTTAAATTTCCATTGTAGGCGTGGGAAAGGGTGATATTAGTGAATATTTTTTCCAATCCTTTTACACGGCTAAGCCCCGTATAATCCAGCTTCCAGTTGGGTTTGGGTATAAAGCCCTTATAGGGATTTGATTTGATGTTTGGATTACTTTGATTGATGAGCGAAATCAAATTGGGATCTTTACCCGAATAAGCCGCAATAAACGCAGGTATCAGCACATCTGTAGCATACCGGTTATATCCATGGGCATATCCATCGGCATCGGCGGGTATGCCGGAGTTGTATTTATTGGCAGTACCCAGGCGTTGTGAAATAATCTGCCGGTAATCCTGAAACTTTTGGAAAGTAGCAGAAATTCTGTTAGGATCAAATTTGCCAAACAGGGTTTTGTACGAGATATAACTGATATCAAAACTTCCGCCCGAATAAGGACTTAAATGACCAAAATGGTTTCCCGTGCCGGTAGTATCTTTAAATATTTCAGAATAATTTTTGCTGAAGGTTTTACTTAGATTCAACGAAATTGTTAGGTCACGTATCGGTTCTATCTGTGCTGTTAACAACAGCCGCTGATCGAAAGACTGCTGAAATATGGTATTGAAATTACTGTCTGCAGTAATGATACCTTTCCGTGCAGCAGCATTCATCCAGGTGGTATCGGGTTGTTTACCAGCTATAAATCCAATATCAGGTTGCATACTGCGCCAGTTACGTCCCAGGGCCTGTGTGCTATCCATATAACCCGGTAATCTTGTATTGGCATTTTCGGAAATTGATACATTTACTTGTTTTAAACTACTTACTAATTTGCCAAATACCCTGCCCATGGTTCCAACATAAGGCATAGCTGCCGGGTCTTTTATTTTTCTTATTTTTATTCTTTTTATTTCTTTCACTTTCACGCTATCCCTGATAACATACTTATAAATCGTGTCTGTTTTGATGGTAACTTTTCTATCGGTTCTTTCTGCCCTAGGCTGATCTATCGTTTTGAAAAATTTCGATTTGTTGTACAGCCGGGTAAGGTCAAACTGTGCAGTAGCCTCTTTTGTTTGCCCGTTTTCTAAAATATTACCCAGTTCAACCGCCAGGCGGGATGCACCTATCCAGCGGTAAGTAGCCTGGTATTTCAGGTTTACCGTTGTCCAGTTCAATAACGGAAATTTAGAGGTAGGCAAAGTATAACTGATATTGGCTGTTTGATTGTAGAGCGTATTTCTACCGCCCTTCAGCAAATTTTGAATTACCGTATCCTTTTTTTCTTTGGTGTCGATGCGGCCGTAAGGTTCATCAATGCGGCTGTTATTGGTGGCGTTGTAATCAAAATTGATGGAACGTGTAAATGCCCAGCGTAAAATATAATCGCGTTGAAACGTAAAGTATTTATCATAGGTTTCGGGGATTTTGTATTTGTCAGACCCTACACTGCGTGGCCTTACAGCACCAAACTGCCGTTGAATATCTGCCCTGAAACTTAACTGCGAGGGTACAGGATTTACGTTAAAATCTTTTATAAGGTCAAACCAATGTTTTTTAGTTTTAGTAAATAATTTCATTTTTTTAAACGGCTCAATGTATTTTGGCTGAGGCGCAAAATTATAGCCCAGGCCACCGCGATGCCGGGTAATTTCATTGTTTTCAATGAGCGGATTGTGCGCCTGTATGTTGATGTAGGAATAGCTGACATCTACATTTTCAATATCATAAATTTTAGCCTTTTTTGTACCGGTTCTGTTTTTGCGTACGTTGGTAAAGTTAACAGTCTTAGTGCTGGTAAAATCTACTGCGGCATTGTTGATGGAATCGCGTTTGTTTGCGGGCGATACAGAGAGCTTATCTTTTAATTTTATATCCAGGTCGTACGGATCGTACAGCGGCTTACTTATTGTTTGAGAATAACTGGCAAAAACCGGGATAGAGATCGCTGCTTTTTTTGGTAACAATTTTCCCAATTCAAGATTGGCAGCCAAGTCAAATTGTGTCATGTTGTCCCTGAACCTTTCATCCACCCGCTGCTCCAGTGTTCCAAAACCACTACTGTGTGTGGAAACAGATCCGGTAATGGTACCAAGGTCGGCAAGGTTCATATCGATTCTTGCCAATGCAGCGTAGCCTCCTTTTTCATTGATGGAAGTAAGCCTTAACTCATTAACCCATATTTCGCCACAGGCATTTGGATTATTGACATTTTCAACTCCAATCAGTACGCCTCTTAACTCGCCCAGGTTGGGATCTCCCAGTATAGAATAGGTTTGACCATTGCCTTGTAATTTGCTAAAAATAACGGTGGGCACGCCCTGGATATTTCTTTGCTGTTTTAATTTAGGCAATAAGGTAAGGTCAACATTTAAATTATTAATTGCCCGCCACAAGGTATCGTTATAGGCATCCGAATTAGGATTTAAATTGTTTGCCGAAATCGGCGTCATGTACAACGGAATTTTTATCTCGTAATAATTACTTACAAAGTCAGTTCCTACTCTTATAACAGCATTTAAATCCCTGTCCCTGATATTATTGGGCGATTTAATATTGTTTTCTGCGTGAATAAACATCGATAAATTTCCATACTGCCGTATGTCTCTGTTGGCAAAAGTTTGAAATACACCCCTTGCATCTTTTTTACCCATAGCACAAAACTGTAAAGACATACTTTGCTCATTCTGCAAAAGGTTTACACCATTGTTGCTTTGTATTTGCTGGCGCTGAATTTCTCTGGGCGTGCGATACGGCAATGGGGAACGTTTGTCGTTTTCTTCAATGTTTACAGCACCCACATTAAAATCAACATTGGTAGTAATGGGAGAATAAATACCTGACGAATCGATCTTATTCTTAAACCTGCGCCAGATGTTACGGGTAAGTTCAAGCTTGCCAAAACGCATTACGACAGAATCAGAAAAATCTGTGAGGAACATTCTTATAAAACGGATAGATTTAAAATCAGGGATGTTGCCGATTTTGCGGTTATAAGAGCCAATCGGAATTCTGAACTGATACCAGGTCTCGTTGCGGGTATTGCCGTTAACAAGTTTTACTCCCACTACTTTTTTATCTACTATATAATTTACGCCAATCTGCATGGAGGGGTCTGTCTGTGGTTTAACATCTACTATGTATTGAAAATATTCTTCCGACTCGCTCATGGTATTGTCCTTATTCAGGTCTTCTGCATCGGGATATAAAGTGGCTGCAGAAGAAAAGATGGAACCATCATTTACTTTTGAATTACCCTGCGGATTATTAAAGTTTTTATATCTTTTTAAAATACCATCGTTGGGTGTAAAAGAAGCATCCCTGTAATGCGTATAATCATCCAGGGAGGGATCGGCTGTTACCTGCTGTAATGCAGCGCTGTTAAGGATTGGGCCTAAGGCAGCCAGATATGGTGCCCGCTTAATTTTTTCTCCGGCATCGTCCAGTCCGTCAAAACCAACGTCCTGGTACTGTCGCTCAGTGGCATCATTGCTGAATGCGTTGGTAACCTGTATGGGGTTAAGCGGCGCCCTTCCCCAAACTGTAGTGGTATCTACCTGTGCAGGCGCATTGGGTGTAGGCAATCCATTCTCATAAAATCTTCTGCCATCTTTTAAAATATCTTCCGAAATATTACCCAGGTTAAAATAAAGTTTACCTCCCGCTGTTGGCGAAACAGGCGTTTTAATAAAAGGATCCTGTACCCAGAATTCTATAAACTCCACATTGGCTGTTTCAAAATCGGTCTGATCAATGTTGCGCATTAAACCACCCCATCTTTGCGTAGGATTTTTTAAGCGGTTGTTTGCGTCAATGCTTGCAGGAGAAGCGTCAAAATTATAAGGCCCTTTCTGATCAGGATAATAAGCAAGGTCAAAAGTGGTTAACTGGTTTTGTCCATAGTCGGTTGTTCGTTGTGGAAAAATTTCACTTTGGCTCACCAGGCGAACCTGTGGGTCACTCAGTTCATCGCGGTTACTCCCAATTGGGTTATTAACGCCTTTATACAATTGCAATGCCGGTTCAATCTGGTACCAGGCCAGCTTGGCCCTGTTCTTTCCATAGTCCAGGTTATTATTTAATTTTCCTTCTTTAAATATTTCATTGCCCGATTCATCAGTAGCACCCTGTGGCGTAGAAGCCAGTGCCCAACTGATTGCAGGAAAGCGAAGGTCAATACCTGACTTGCTTCCTTCAAAATCATCAATATAAACTGTACCTGCAGACCCCTTGCCAATTTGTGATGCGTGGCCCGGTTGCAAATAAGCACCTTCTGCATAAAAATTTATGTTGGATGGTGCGGTGGTTGAATAAAAAGGTAGCTTATCCAATAATTTGGTAAGCCTGGGTACTTCTTTACGGTAATTAACATCCAGGCCATACATCGTGTTGCGGATAGGATCTTCACCAATATTATTTTTGGTAAAAAACGGACGTTCACTTAAACGCACCATTGTACCGCCAATAGCCAGTTGTTCCTTCAACGTATTTTTAGCAAGGTAATCAAGGCGAAGCCCTGTAAAACTTTTTTGCTGGAGGCCATAACCGGCATTGTTTTCAAAGTTTACCTGTACGGGTAAGCCTGCATTCAATATGGCCTGGTTGGTTACTTTAATGGTGCCCAAATCATAATTGATATCATAGTCGGCACCTTCTATTAAGCTTTGTCCACCTGCCGTAACTTTAACACTGCCCCGGGGAATATTATAGCCTATACTGATGTCGGACGAGCCGGAAGTTCGGGCAGAACCTTTCATTACAAAACGATTGAGATTGGGAAACTGCTGGGCCACAGCCTTGATGGAATCATAAAGGGCATAGTACAAAGTATCCTTGGCCGTTGCCGGCACTACATTGTATATCTGTGTGGCAAGGTCGCGGCCAAAAGGCTGTAGTACCGGAAATACAATTCTGCTATATTGTGATATTACGGTAAAGCCTTCCACGTAATCGAATACACCATCGGGCTGCGGATCACGGTTGTTATTGAGGCGGTCTAAATTTACCAACGTTAAAATAGGCGTACCCTGGTTTTTATCTCCAAAGGGAACATATCTTTTCCAGCCAAGGCTGGGCTCCTGGTACAATACATTGAGCTTAAAATCAGTGGGGGTTAATACTCCATATCCAACGGAATACACATTCTTCATCATCAATTGCCAGATGGGTAACTGCGTGCGCTGTGAAGTTGCTTTTAATAATTTAAGAAATAATATTTTCTGCGTAGCCGAAGTACTATCTGGTGGCAGATCCTGCGAAAATTCTCCCACCTGATAATTGCGGCCGTTGTAAGAATATTGATAGGCAACAGCCAGCACTTCATCCGGCTGCAAAGGTTGCCCCAAAGAAATATAGCCCACCTGCCTGTTAAAAATATACTGGCTTGAATCTAATTTACGGGCAAATATTTTTTCAAAATCCTGCACTGGTGCCAGACCAAGTGCCTGTAAATTGCTAACCACCAAAGCAGGATTTCTGTTATTGCCGTTAGAGATTATTTTGCTGTACAAATCGTTTGTACCGTTTGCTGGCGGGGCAAAATTACTGATGACGTTGACGATTGGCGGAGCACGATAAGGATTTTTTTCACCCAGGTCCATTAACCCAACTATATCCCTTGTATTGATTGTACTGCCATTTTTATTGGTAACCCAAACTTCTAACCGAAGAATTTGTACGGGAGTAATAACGGCGGGCAGTTTTGCCATTACCGTATTGTAATTGTCTTTAAAATATTGCCCTAGTAAAAAGTGGCGGTTCTCTTCATATTCATCTGCCTTCAAATCAATTACCTGCGATGCTGCACCACCCTGAAGGTTGGCTGTTTGTCTGGCTGATTTTTGATAGGCCAGTACAGAAGTAACATGAAGCTTACCAAACTGCAATTGCGTTTTTAAGCCAAACAATTGCTGTGCTCCTGGTATAAAAGTACTGCGGGACGGAAACGAAACTGCACCTGCTTCTATCCGTTTTATAATTTCATCATCCACGCCGGAATAATCCAGTTTTAACTGGTTATCCTGCCCGAAGTTGGCGAGTGTATTGTAGTTAATTGGAAACTTTAATTTGTCGCCGATATTTGCATTTACATTAACCTGTGCATCCATATTAAAATCGAAACCACCGTTCTTTCTTGCTCTTTCAGGTAAGGTTGGATTTTTAATATTTTGTCCCTGGTAGCCAGCAGTAATATTCACATTTCCCTGTGGCGCAATTTCAATTTTACCATTGCCGAACAAACGGTTAAAAAGATTATCGTATAAAGACATTTTGGGCTTCGTCAATTTACGGTTCAATAAATTCATGGTATTCGACCGCTTTTTAAAATAGTCTGTTTCCAACTGCCTGTTGCGCATGGCCCAATATTCTTCAAATGTATAAGTGGTGGGAGTGCGATAATGCCTTTTGCCTATTTTTTCATACAAGGTATACAAATGGGTTTCCGGATCGTATGCTACCGAATCGGTTATATTGGAAGGCTTTTTAAAATCGAAAGTGCTTTTGTGACCACTGCTCATAAAATCGCTGTGGGTATCGTGAATGGGGTAAGGAAGCCCGTTGGGCAAAGTTGTATCACCTGCAGGCGCTAGACGCCTGCCGGAATTATTATTTTGTGCCGAAATGGAAAGTGAAATTGTAATTAAAACCACTACCTGTCCCAACGCAAAGCCAATTACTTTTGGTAAAAGTTTTCTTTTAAAAAACATCCGCTAAATCAATTAAAGTAAAATTCTATCAAATGGCTTTAAGCGCTTTTTTTATTAATTCTTCTAAATTGTTTATATCAGGTTCAGTGTGGTTAATTTTTTGTATTGCCGATTCCGCCTGCGGGCGGGATATACCTAATGAAACCAATGCATTTAACGCATCTTGCTGTAATCTATTGCCTGCGGTAACCGGTATAGTAAGATCGGTGACTGCTTTGGTTACTTTATCCCTTAATTCCAGAACTAATCTTTCTGCTGTTTTTTTACCAATTCCTTTTACACTTTCCAGCAGCTTCACATTGTTTTGTACGATGGCCTTGCTTACTTCAGCTGGTTTTAAATGAGACAGCATCATCCTTGCAGTGGATGCCCCTACACCAGATACGCTGATAAGCTGGATAAAGATTTCTTTTTCCTCTTTATCAAAAAAACCATACAAGGTATGCCCATCTTCTTTTATCTGTAGATAAGTATATAATTTTCCCTTGTCCAGATTCTGAATATGGGCGTAGGTATTTAAACTAATGTTCAGCTCATATCCCACACCGTTTATGTCCACATAAACCTGCGCCGCATTCTTCATCGTAAATTTTCCTTCGAGGTATGCGTACATGTTGTTATTTAAGTCCATTGCGAAAATAAGCATAAATAACATCCAAAGTAGCTTAATTCAACCTTGCAATTTTTAATGTATTTTTACCCACTTTAAAATTATCAAATTAACTCTAAAATAAAAACGTTTTTAATAATATGCAAAAAATTACAGCAGCAATTACTTCAGTAGGTGGATATGTACCGGAATACAGATTAACGAATGCCATTTTGGAAACCATGATTGATACCAATGATGAATGGATTAAAAGTAGAACTGGTGTGGAAGAAAGAAGAATTTTAAAAGGAGAAGGGTTGGGTACTTCAGATATGGCGGTACCTGCCGTACTGGAAATTTGTAAAAAGAGAGGAATTGACCCCGCAGAAATTGATTGTATGATCTGCGCAACAGTAACGCCCGATATGGTTTTTCCGGCAACAGCCAATATTATCTGTGATAAAATTGGTGCAATAAATGCCTGGGGATTTGATTTGAGTGCAGCCTGCTCCGGCTTTTTATTTGCCTTAACCACCGGGGCTGCTTTAATTGAAAGTGGCCGGTACAAAAAAATTATTATTATTGGTGCAGATAAAATGAGCGCCATTGTTGATTACACTGATCGGACCACCTGTATTATTTTTGGTGATGGTGCGGGAGCCGTATTACTGGAGCCTTCTATCGAATCTGTTGGTGTAATGGATAGCTTGCTAAAAAGTGATGGAGCCGGAAAAAACTACCTGCACATGAAAGCCGGAGGATCGTTAAAACCCGCTACTGTTGAAACGGTACTGGCTAAAGAACATTATGTTTATCAGGAAGGACAGTCTGTATATAAGGCTGCCGTTAAAAACATGGCAGATGCGGCCTACGATTTACTGCAACGCAACCATTTAACCGGCAATGATGTTGCCTGGCTGGTTCCACACCAGGCCAATAAAAGAATTATTGATGCAACTGCCAGCAGGATGGGATTACCGACTGAAAAAGTAATGATAAATATAGAGCGCTTTGGCAATACCACGGCAGGTACCATTCCGCTGTGTTTATGGGAGTGGGAAAGCCGTTTACACAAAGGCGATAATATTGTATTGGCTGCATTTGGTGGTGGATTTACCTGGGGCGCCACCCTGGTAAAATGGGCTTATGATACGCCCCCGGTAAATACCCCGGCTCAATAATTTTTTAAGTAAGATATTTTGCATATTGCCTCTTTAAAAACGATAGTTTTACATTAAATTTTATCATGAAAAAAAGCACTGTTATTAAATGGTTAACTTTTACTGTTATCCTGTTTTTTACACCGTTTACTAGTTTGTTTGCCCAGCAAATTGGACTTCAGTTATACAGCCTGCGAAACGAATTTAAAACGGACGTGCCCGGCACTTTGGCTAAAATAAAAGAATGGAAGATTCAACAAATTGAGGGAGGAGGTACCTATGGGTTGCCTGTTGACACTTATAAAAAATTACTGGAGCAAAATAACCTGCAAATGGTAAGTTATGGCGCCAGTTTTGAAGAATTACAAAACAATTTGCCCGCCGTAACAGACAATGCAAAAGCTTTTGGAAGTAAGTTTATTATGTGTGCATGGATACCGCACAAAGAAGGAGAATTTACCAGGGAAGACCTTCTAAAAGCAGTGGCCGCTTTTAATACTGCCGGAAAACTATTGAAGGAAAAAGGATTGAAATTTTGTTATCATCCGCATGGGTACGAATTCAGGCCATTTGAAAATGGAACCATGTTTGATTATATGGTAAAGCATACCGATCCCCGTTATGTAAACTTTGAAATGGATGTATTTTGGGTGAAGCATCCCGGGCAGGATCCCGTGGCTTTGCTGAAAAAATATCCAACCCGTTTTTTAATGTTGCATTTAAAAGACCGCAAATCCGGAACCACCGGAAATCAGGATGGCCATGCAGCAGATGAAACAAATGTAGTGCTGGGGCAAGGAGATGTAGGCATCGCTGCTATCATGAAGACAGCAAAAAAAATTGGTATTAAATATTATTTTATCGAAGATGAGTCACCAAAAGCAATAGAGCAGATACCACAAAGCCTGGAATTTTTACGTACACTTAAATGAGGGGTTTTGATACATAATTACCAAGTAAGAGATGTATGATTTGTAACCTTTGACCTTGGTATAAAATATAGGTTGACTGCCTTATTTTAGCAAGCCTCTTGTGGCTGAAACAGTATCCCCTGCTCTCGGTTTTTGTTTTTTAATTTTTATTTGGGATAGGAAGATTTTTTTGCGTTACAATTATTTCAATAACAAATGCAGGTTGGCAGTATTTTATTGATAGTACTCTTTTTTTTCTGCCAGCATAAATCAATTTAACCACTACCGTTATTAAATCTCTTACATCTTTACCTTGGGTACGATAAAAAATTTACGTTATCTTTTCGCCATTTGCATTTTTAAGAGAAGCATGATAGCTATTTAAGAAGTGTATGTCTGTAAAATCAAACGTACGTTAGTTCATAGCAGCTTCAAAAGGTTTTTATTGAATTCTCCATTACAGGCAACTAAAAATCAGCTCTCCTTCTTTTAAGTATTTCTACAATTCAGATTTCAGATTTTCACTGTACAATCTGATAAATTGAAATACCATACCCCATCAACAACCTGCACAAATTACTAAAATAGAAGAGGTCAAAGAATTCATTATTGACCTCACTTTTGAAATTACCAAAGTAGCCCTTTATGATAGGCAGGATGAATGCAGTTATCGTAAAAGGATTTGGTGGCCATCAACAAAGAACCGGATACCACAGAACCAAAAGAGGTTTATAAAATAGTACCAATTTATTTTACCAGATGGAAATGCGCCGAATGTTTCAGATACAGCAAACAATTCTACAACTTAAAATACATAAGGGTTAAAAGCCAATAATGGCATCCGCAACCTTACTGCTATTGTGCGTGCCATTGCTTATTTTACAAGCATATATATGCACATGAATTTAAAATTAAAATGGATGGTACAAAAGGTATTTATCCTGTCCAAACGTTTCTTAGGCAT
>NZ_JACMOO010000268.1 GCF_014377975.1 Ferruginibacter sp. | reverse complement strand
TTGCACCGTTGATTTTGAAGTGTTGTAACAACAAAACTCAACAAAAAAGGCGGTAGTTGAAATCTTCAACTCCGCCTTTTGTATTATTCAAAGATTCTTTATCTCACAACCTTTTTAACTCGGATGTCAGTAATTAAATTTTCTAAAACTGCCTAGTATTTATATAAGCAGATAAATTCAAAATTAGAATGTAGGATTAAAAATCAAGTGACAATTAATTTTCATCTCGTTTAACTCCAAATACCTTTGATCTTTTTCATTGCTTTTCTTCCCTCTTTTTGTCTCTTGGGATGGTGTGCAAACCTGCATTTGATCAAATTCACTTTTACAGTCCTTGTATAGCTTTGTCTTAACCCAAGAGAGGCGTCTGCTGCTATGGCCCTGCTATTTGTTAATAATCTTAATTGCAAGCTTGGTATCGGTAGGAAAGGTGATGTTCTTTTCCTGTACTGTTGTGTCCACATTGACAATGCTGGCCTTGTCAATGTGGACAGTAAACAAAGAAACGCTCATGGCAAGAATGGTTTCTACCCCTTGCTGACCTATCCGGTTCCTGAAATGGACAAGGTCGCTTGGATCACAGGGTAGTTCCCAGTTAAAATACAGCTCTCCGGTAAAATATTGATAATAAGGGTTTTGCTTCCATACTTCAACCAGGGTCTCGTCTGAATAGTTGAACATTTGTTTAAGCATGAGCAAACCTGCCATCAGGCGGACAGGTTTGGACGGTGTGCCTGTTTTGGAATAAAAACCCTCGAATGAACTCTCTAAAGACTTCCAGTCCAGTTTTGCAGCAAGCTTGAGAAGGGAATTGTCAAAATCAATGAAAGAGCTTAAAAGTGGCCTGAAAAGGTCCGTCTGTGGGGTGATTTGTGAAGGTGATTTGCCTAGCATTTACCTTTATTATCTACAACATTTTGATACAAAAAACGAAAATCCTGCAATTATGAAAACATTCATTACCGTTATTTAACTATTAATCAATTGATATATAATCGATTATAAAGTTGCTAAGGGGTGACTAATTAAAAAATATTAAGTGTATTGAGTTTTCTTAAGCCATAATACAGGATGAATGAACATGATAAACCCTCCCGAAAAGGAGGCTCATTCTACTTGGTAGACTCTATTGCTTATAGGTTGATCTCCACCGAGCCTATTTCCTCTTCAAGCTTACAATCTTAAAGTAATACAATTCTAAAGCCAGTTTCACAAACTATTTTTGACAACGTTACGAATGAAAAAGAAATTTAAAATATAGAAAATATTGATGAAGAACTTCCTGTAAAAGTAAATTCAAACAAGTGGAAAATTTGCAGAATAAAATACGCGGTGAACAATTTTAAATTATTAAAGCCATATAACCTAACGCATACCCTGTTTAAGAAGTATTTGGAATTGCAACAAAATACAGGACAAAAATTAAGCAACTAATAATTGGTTTTTAGATTTTTCTGTAAATAAATAAGGGGTAGAATAATCAAGAGTAGAGTGCATTCTATTTCTGTTGTACCATATTTCTATATAATGAAATACATCAATTGCAGCCTGCGTTTTAGTCTTATAGTTTTTACCATAGATCCATTCAGTTTTTAAGGTTTTGAAAAAGCTTTCTGCTACAGCATTATCCCAACAGTTACCCTTCCTGCTCATACTCCTTGTTACAAGTGGATTTTTACTTAACAATTGGGTAAATTCATTGCAGGCATATTGGACTCCCCTGTCAGAATGAAAGATTATATGATTTTTAGGTTTTCTGTTACTTACTGCCATTTTCCATGCTGGCAAGGTTGTATCGTCTGCTCTCATCGTTGAACTCAATGACCACCCTACAATCTTTCTGTCGGCAAGATCCAATATCATGGTCAAATACAACCAACCTTCTCCTGTTCGGATATAAGTAATGTCTGATACCCACTTCTGCGCTATTTGACTAGCATTAAAATCTCTTTTAAGTATATTCTCTACTACCGGATAGGTGTGTTTTGAATCAGTTGTTACAACAAACTTTTTCGTTATCCTGCTTCTTATATTTTCACTTTTCATTAACCTGGCAACTCTTGGACGTGAAACCATACAGTTATTGGCTCTGAGTACCTTGGTAATCCTGGGACTTCCATAGGTCTGATAACTATCTTTGTGGGCCAATTTAATCTGATCAATTATCAGTTGATTTTTAACATTCCATTTCCCTTCTTTCATATCATTCCAGGCATAAAAACTACTTCTGCTTACATGGAGAACT
>NZ_JACMOO010000267.1 GCF_014377975.1 Ferruginibacter sp. | reverse complement strand
TGTGCCACTACTTCAATTTGTACACTGTTTCCCCACTCGTCTTTGAGGTGTTGCAGATTATTCATTAATCCTTTCCAGGCTGCGGTATCGCTGCTGCTTAGCTGTATTACTATATGGTGTTTTACAACCGGGGCCGTGCTAATATTGTGAGGGGTAGCGGGCTGGATATTGGTTTGTGCAATACCTGGTATAGTTAAAACTACCAGTATCAGAAAAATACTTACAATTTGTTTGTGCATATCCTATTTATTTTTGATGAGTTATTAAAAATATCTCAAACTAAGTACCCAGTTGCAAATATCAGCCAGTAATTAATTTGTATTACAGCAATTATGTTTTTGCAAACCAAACGAATTGAATTAAATATTTAACTGCGGAGATAAATACACGACCTGTTTCTTTGTAAACGGGCAGACAATGAACGGAAGAAATCAATACAGAAACAATTTTTAATCAACTCTTGAATCCATACATTCTTTCCACTTCCTTTACTATTTTTTCCATCTCTATATCATCACCGTTTTTATCGTAAGGTTGCTTTAAACTACTGCCAAAAAAGAAAGCGATAGTTTGATAAAACCTGGCATCAAAGCCGCCTCTATATTCTTTAATGATCTCATAACAATTGTTACCGGTTTCCCGGTTAATCAATTTCATCAATACCTTACCCTGGTAAACAGAAAGATTGGTGAGCGGATCAGTAAATTCTTTTTTTAATTCCTTCTCCTTTGACTTGATACATTTTTTTCGGGCACTTTGGTCGCTTACATTTACAAGTTGGGCATTCAGATCATTCATTACTTTACCCGCACGTTTGGCGTAAGGATAAGTAACATAAATAGCATTTCGTAACCTGGTCCATTTTGCGATGGCCTTCATGTTGGCCTGGTTATACCACGACCTGATGAGTAAATCCTGGAAAGTTTTGGTTTCAATGGTATCTCCCTGGTAAATAACTGCAGCGGTAAGTATTGTGTCATTAATACCTCGTTGTGCAAATACCTGCCCATTTTTTGATGATAAAAAAACGATTAAAAAAAGCAGTAGTAGAGTTTTGTATGTAGATGCACGGCTCATTAGTATCGTAAATTTACAATTTTGCTTTGGATGTAGCAATTTTTAAAGTTTTGGCAGGCATATTTGTTTCACCAATTATACGGGTTACATTAATTCATTTATCTTTCTATACCTGCAATAAATTTCTATTTATAAACCAGGAAGAACATTTTAAACTTGTCATAAAACTACCATAAAACGAAGTGCAGTATTGTTTTAAAAAGGTTAAAAAAAGGACAATTTTTAAAAGGTTTATCAATCATGAATTAAAAATTTAAAACAACAAACTCAAAACTTCCGGCAAAAGTTAGTTTAATATATTTTAGTTTGGTACAGTTTTTTTATAGTACAATTTAAAAATGTGATTATGGAAGAAATTAAAAAAAATAATCCGGTTATCAACTGGCAAATAACTGGCGAGGGGAAAATTGTATTGCTTTTTGTGCATGGAGCTTTCATTGACCAGTCGTACTGGCAAAACCAGGTAGATTATTTTAGCAAGAACTATACGGTGGTTACGATAGACCTGCCTGGCCATGGAAAATCGGGGAAAGAACGCATTCGCTGGACCATAGAAAATTTTGCGGAAGATGTTATTTTTGTAGTAAGGGAATTGAATTTAAAAAATGTTATTCTTATCGGGCATTCCATTGCCGGCGATATTAACCTGGTGGCTGCCACATCCAATCCTTCTCCCTTCATCGGTTTTATCGGTATTGACAATTTCAAAAATGCAGCTACACCTTTAACTCCTGATTACAGACAGCAGGCCGATGCAATAATAGATAATATCAAAACTGATTTTGCAGCAACCTGCGAACAATATGCACGTGTGGCATTGCTTACGCCGCAAACCCTGCCACAGGTAGCTAACCACGTTATTGGAGATTACCGGAAAGCCTTACATCCAATGGGTGTAGAGATTATAGAAGAATCATTCAATATGGACAAGCTGGAAGCAAGGCTGCTGCCTAACCTGCAGCTTACGTTGCATCTTATCAATGCAGACTATATGCCTACCAATGAAGAAGCCTTAAAAAAGTACGCCACAAACGGGTATGATCTGGTAGAGATAAAAGGTACATCTCATTTTCCGATGTTGGAAAGCCCGGATGAACTGAATCGGTTTTTGGAGCAGACTATTAATAAAATTAAAATTGCGAACACTGTTGCTTAAAGCCGCTAAGACAGTACAATAATAAATTAAATACCTTTCCTTATAATAGCTCTCATCTCATTAAAAAGCAGTTTAATTGGTTGTGTGTTTTTTTTAAAGATGGAACGGTTATTATTTTTATTGAGCTTGCGTAGGAACACCAGCAGCAATAAAATCCAACAGCCTTACCGGCCACTTTTACAATTACAGCATCCTTCTGGTGGTGTAAAGAGCTTTTTAATTACGGCATAAGTGCATATTTTTATTAAGCTTAAATATTTGGTCATCCATGTAAATTCATCATACTGCTTTGCGATTAGTATAAATACAGGTATGTCATTTTAATTTTGTAAGCGTTAATCTTTTATAATCGAACTTTTGAAAGTTATAAAAAATCATCTCCATCCGTCAAATATTGAATGATACAATTCAATGAGAATGGTAAAAAAGAGTAAAAAAAAGTGTCAGTAATCTATCTTTTAATTACTGGATTAAGACACTGTTTTTTTGAGATACATCTTTTTCTTTTGTATAGAGTGCCATTAATGTTCCCTGTGCCAGAATATGCGACTTCATAGCTTCCTGTAATTTTCTTTTATCTGAGCCTGATTCAATATCAAGACTAATATCCAGTGCAAATACATAAAAATAATAACGGTGTGTTCCAGATGGTGGACAGGGGCCATGA
Source organism: Ferruginibacter sp. (assembly GCF_014377975.1). Taxonomy (GTDB): domain Bacteria; phylum Bacteroidota; class Bacteroidia; order Chitinophagales; family Chitinophagaceae; genus Ferruginibacter. The sequence continues at coordinate 3,618 of NZ_JACMOO010000267.1, read as the reverse complement.
TACCCTGTTTTTCCTGCCCCGTTTCTTCCACTGATACCAGGTATCCTGTTTTCTTCAACAATTCTTTCGGGCGGCATGTTCCATACCAGCCAATGGTCATACACCCCCGTTGTAGCATCGGGGTCTTCTACAATTATAGCCAGCGTTTGTGTTCCCTGTGGTACATTCTCTATCATCAAAGGAGGGTTTACATCTTCGCCATCACAGGTATATTTTGATGGAATATTTCCGCCATTCATAAATGCGTTGCTTGTTATTTTCATGGGTTTACTATTTGTCATAATAAGTTGATTAAATATTTTTTTTAGAGGGTTGCTGATTAAACCTATATGGTAATAGTATAAAAACTGTTCCGTTTTTTATCACTGGATAATAATCAACAAACAGTTTGTGTATAAGGGGTTCAAATATCGGTTACATCCCAAACCGAGAATAACGAAGTGTTGAAAAAATAAATTGTAGAATTATTTACTCCTGTTTATAAAAAGACGTGTTAATAAGAAGGGGAAATTACTATAATTGGTTTATTAAAATTACTGAAAGCAATACTTACAATACTCGTTGTATTTTTTTATAATTTTTTTTACAGAACAATTCTTCTGAAAGTTAAGTTTATTCCTGGCCGTTTAACCAGGGTACACTAGGGTAAAATATGCGGCCAATTTGTTTGCGTGGCATTTTTCATTACTAAAATACCGGAGCTTTGTAAATGCACATAAATAGTTTGCCTACTATTTTTATATTTTAAAGAAAATTTTCTTACTGTGCTAAAACTTACAGAGGCCGTGGTGGTATTGATGCCTGAAGCTTTTTTATCAACGCTGTAATAGGCCATGCCCTTATCGCCGGTGTGGTACAAACTCAACTGGCAGCTATTGAAATAATCTCCGGAAATTTCTTCTGGTATTTTTTTTAATGCAAGTAATTCTTTTGTTTAGGGTAATGCCTGTTTGGTAGTATTTAAATAAGTGTAGGCATAATTGCTATCACCATACCAGGCTGCTTTTCGTTTGGTAATAATATGTTTTCTAAATTATGACCTCATCATTTTTCTTCTCAAGGTATTGTGTAAACGGTTCAGGTATAGCATTGCCTGCGCTGGTTTTATTACGTTCCCATAAAAATGGGCAATGCTTTCACGAGGTAATAAATTGGTTATACTGCCAGTATAAAATATATCTATCTTTCCATTTTTTATATGCTGTTTTTATGCAGTGTCGGTAAGGCCGGTGATGGTGCTCTATTGCTTCTTTTCAACAACCGAAAAATGCACGCTTTTTTTGTAGCTGCTTGCCCAACTTGAAATGCAGTGTTCCAAAAATTTTCAATTTGCTGTTACCAATTAAACAGGTTTCTTTGTTTCGTATTTTGCTACGCAGTTCTGCTGCAGTTATTCTTGCAGGATAAAACATATCAACTGTTGTTTTGCTGATTACACCGGTGAATAAAAAACCGCACAAACTGAATTTTAATTTTCTTTAAAAGTTTTAGCAGTTTTCCAACCAATAGTGGCAGATTTTCGGGTGCTTCCCCACCTGTAACCTCTTATACTTTCAGTAAACTGAATTGAACGATGGCAGCGAATTAAATATGTTGCTGTGTTACGGCCAATGGCCTGCCTGCTGCTCTTGCAGTATGGGGCTTATTTATTTTTACAGCAATACCGCCATCAATAGATAGTTGCCCGATTGGTATTTTAAGCAAAGTTCCCCAAACTTTTTATTGAAAACAGGTAGGCTTTCAATGTAGTCTGATATGGTTAATGGTACTCCAGGTGTGCGTAAAAATATACAACGCTTCTTGGTGTATTAAATCAAAAATGCAGTTAGATATATTCTATTGCTTACGCCATGCGGTGGCAATTTATATGTTGCTGTGCTTCCATTGTTGTTAATTTAAGATTCGAAAATACCAGACTTTCGCCCGTGGTAAAACCCGGAACTGTCTAAATTATTTAAAGTTTCGTAATGGCAATTTCTGTATTTTCAATTGGAGGCTGGTAGTAAAACCAACTTCGGCAGGTAGCCATAGTCTGTGTTCCCATCGGGCACTTTTAAAAAAAGCGTATTGAAATCCTGGTAATTAATCCTTAGTGAGCATTATTATTATTGCCCGCATAAATTTATTCATGGATTAATAAGTTTTATGTAAAATTTTGAGATACTTCAATCCTAAAATAATTCTTCTTACAGAAATAAACAGTACCATTGCTAATAATTAATTTAGCAGATAAAATAACTAATATATTTATATGTCAACACGTAGAAAATTTTTGCAAAGTTCAATCATTGGTTCAGCAGCAGTTTTAACCGGCGAAAAATTATTAGCTGCAAAACCTCTAACAGTTGCTGCAGTTTTGAATAATCCTATTGTAATTTCCACCTGGGATTTTGGCAAAGCCGCCAATGCGGGTGCGTGGGAAATTTTGCAAAAAGGAGGTCGTGCGTTGGATGCCGTGGAAGCAGGTGTGCGCATTCCGGAAGCAGATGAATCGAACCAGAGTATTGGTTACGGTGGTTTACCCGACCGGGATGGCAAAGTAACATTGGATGCATGCATCATGGATGAATTTTATAATTGCGGATCGGTGATGGCACTGGAACATATTATGCACCCCATTTCGGTGGCAAGGATGGTGATGGAGAAAACACCTCATATTATTTTAGCGGGAGATGGAGCGTTGCAATTTGCACTGGCCAACGGGTTTAAAAAAGAAAATTTATTAACGGCTAAAAGCGAACACGACTGGAAGGAATGGCTGAAGACCGCTAAATATGAACCGGTAAAAAATATTGAGAACCAGTTGTACGATAAAACAAAAGACCCGATGCCCGGCGGCATTAAAAACCATGATACCATTGGCATGCTGGCAATGGATGCCGCAGGAAATTTTGGTGGCGCCTGTACTACCAGTGGAATGGCGTATAAAATTCATGGCAGGGTAGGAGACTCGCCTGTGATAGGCGCTGGTTTATATGTTGACAATGAAGTTGGCGGTGCTACCGCAACGGGAGTTGGAGAAGAAGTGATTCGCATTGTTGGAGCGCACTTGATTGTAGAGTTAATGCGGCAGGGATTAAGCCCTGAAGCTGCCTGTAAAGAGGGCGTTGAACGCATTATAAAACGCAATCCAATAAAAGCAAAAGAAGTGCAGGTAGGTTTTTTAGCAATGAATAAAAAAGGTGAATTTGGAGCGTATTGTTTGCAGAAAGGATTTACCTACGCGGTAAGAAGTAACCAGGAAGAAAAAATTTATACAGCCCCCAGCATTTATTAATTACACCCCTTTTAATAATAACAAAATTATGAGTGATAGCGCTATTTTCGAAGTATGTGCATTCAATATTCAGTCGGCCATTATTGCAGAAAATGCAGGAGCTGCAAGGGTTGAATTATGCGATAACCCGGTAGAAGGTGGAACCACGCCCAGTTACGGAGCCATCAAACAAACCAGGGAAAAGGTTTCCATTTTATTGTATCCCATCATTCGGCCACGGTCGGGTCACTATTTATATGATGTCGATGAGATTGAAATTATCCGGCAGGATATATTGATTTGTAAAGAACTTGGCTGTGATGGTATTTCAGTGGGGGTACAAAAAATAGATGGCGAAATAG
>NZ_JACMOO010000266.1 GCF_014377975.1 Ferruginibacter sp. | reverse complement strand
GAAGAGGTAAGCGAATTTATTACAAACGCAACAGCGAAAATATCAAAAGACAGCATTAAAAAAACATGTGGGTTTGACTATGTTTTTAAAGAAACAATTTGGACCAATTAATAAATATAGATAGTATTAATTGCTTACCGGTCGCAATAGTTTCCTGTGTAACTTTTAATGCAAACGCTTCCTTATTGAAGTGTTGGTTAATACCATCGGTTATGGTTGCAGCTAACTTTTTTTTGAAGTCCTTTATATCACCATTCTGCCATACAGTTTGGCTGGCTTTTCCATATTGATTCTTACCGGCTTTTATTTCATTGCCAAGAATAATTTCGGGATGCTGTTGTATAAATTGATTGATGGGATATTTACCAAACTCATTCTCCGCCTCAATTGTATTGACTAATAATTCTTCATTATCTGAAAGAGATTGTTTGCTGATATTCTTTTGCACAATCAACAAATGACAGGGTGCTTCTGTATTGCCGCTATCCTTCATTAAATTATCAGGCAACACATTCAAGCTTATAAAATCAGCGTGTTTAAAAACATACTCCCTTGCTACTTTATTTGATGGGCTGTTTAAAAAAGCATCGGTTGTTATAAATGCCAGTAAGCCGCCTTCTTTTATTTTATCTAATCCTTTTGCAAAAAAGTAATTATGAATTTTACCGGTTAATGGTTCATCATTAATAGCTTCATCAAATATCCGAAAGTTGCCGAAAGGGATATTGCTGATGATCAAATCATGCATTCCATTTTCTGCATTGGAAGTGCCTTCAAAACCTTTCACTTTTACAGAAATAGGGACGGGTATCGAACTACTCAAAGCAGTCAATACCCGTCCTGTCAGCATATCTTTTTCTACAGCAGTAATGTTTTGCAATGAGGGGAAAGTATTTGCAGCTTCGTTTACAAATACACCGGCACCAGCACTTGGTTCATAGATGTTTTTAGGTTCAATCCCTTGTTCTGTTAAAACAGCAAATACAGTTTTAGGAATTATGTCTGGTGTATAAAACGCAGTGAGGATGCTGTTCTTTATAGAATCAATGACCTGCTTATATTCTGCTTCATTGAGATGTTGCTGTAATATCTTGTGCAGTTCAATAATGTCCGGGTAGAGTCTTAAATCTTCTTTTGATGCTTTTAGTTTTACCCATTCTTCTTTTGTTGCATTTGGATACAATACAGCTTTTAAGCCACCAAAACCTGCATAACGGTTCAATGCTTCTACCTGTTCGGATAATAGCAATTGGCCTTGCTTCCACTCTAATGCAATCTGGATGGCGGCAATATTATCCTTCAGTTTTTGTTGACTGTTGTAACCCATCTTTCACATTTTCATTCCCACTTGTTACACCTTCTAAATACTCACTTATTGTTCCGATAATAGCATAGCGAAGAAATTGATTGTCTTCATTTTCATCCGAAAAATTCAAATCTTCAAATACCGATTGGCATTGGTTAATCAGGTTTATAACCTCAAACTTTAATGTTCCAGATTCTAGTATTTGATTATAAGTAGATTCAAATTCTTCTTGCAGGAGATTGCTTATATAATTAAACTTAGATGGTCGAAGGTCTTGTGTCATTACATCCATACAGGCATCCTCAATAATGTATGCAGGCTGACCAATATCCATCTGTTTGATTAATACACTTACTGTACTTATTTTATCAGACAGGTATTCAGATACCTTTTTATCTTCTTCTAATTGAAACAATAAATCAGGGTTATTTTCCCTGATATATTCATGAAGTTTATTCATAAGGGTTTGCTGCATAGTCTTGAATTTTATACTCCAAAGAATGACTTAATAACTGTTGCAACTATTACCAGGAATACGCAACTGCCAAACCAGGCCGCTGCGACCTTTCCGGTGTCTTGATCTCCGCTATTCCATTTTTGATACACTTTAACTGCACCAATCAAGCCCACAATTGCACCTACCGCATACATTAGGTTTGTACCGGCAGCGAAGTAACTCCGCACTTGTGTATTAGCAGCATTAATACCGGCGTTACCATCCTGAGCTGATACATAAAAAGAAATCAGCAGTAAAAAAGTTGTTGTTGATAAAGCAATCACTTGCTTTGTTTTTGGGTTTCTTTCTCTCACATTTTTCATAACTCACTTTATTTTTTGATGATGAAGAATTTTAAAATGCTCCATTGTACCATTCTACCGCACTTGTTTTTCCTGCACTCAGGATACAATGAAGCATAAGTTTTTCAAATTAATTCCATAAATTTTTGAAATCATTTTGTTGGAACAAGGCTGGGTATTTTAAATTGATTTCCTTTAGCACATCAACTTCCAAATCCTTCCTGCAATCGGCATTTTTTATAGCCGGATATTTTGTACAGATTGCTTGCAGGGAATTGATAATTTCTTCTTTTGTTATTTCAGCTTCATCAGCTCCCTGTACAAAAGCGGTTACCTCATCAGTAAAAGATTGAACCAATGGCGAAATGTCAATTTCCAACGAAGGTTTAGGTAGGTAATCCTCACGATTTTCTGAAGCAGCAAATTCTTTTAAATTTGATAACGCCGCTGTTGTATTAAGTGAATCATCATCTACTTTTCTGATTCCTATAATACTCAGGACTTCCCATTTGTAAAACCAAAACCCGATTAGGATATAATAAATAATGAGTAAAAGTATAATGGCAGAAAAATACTGCCCCCAGGCAATTGAATTAAACATAGCTTTTATTTTTTCTTGTTCACAAATCAGTTTCTCTTATAAAATCCTTGTTTAAAATAAGCTGCAAAAACACTTCCAAATGCCAATAATGAAGGGGTAAACGAGGTAGGACAACCCCGTTAAGTGAGTTGAAAATGAAAGGAGTAGTGTTGAGAAATTAATCGAATTCTGTTTGAAGCAATTCTGATGGATTAACTTCTAAGGCCTTGGCTAATTGAAGAATGGTGGTGAAGGTGATATTGATCTGGCCTTTTTCAATTTTGGAGATCTTGCTATTGTCAATATCACACTCATAAGATAGCTCTCGCAGGCTGAGGTTCTTTGTTTCCCTCAGCCTTTTAATATGAGCTCCCAGCTTCTTAAGATTTGTTTTATCGCTTTGCCTAATCATTCATCAGCAAGATGGCTGAATCAGGCATAAAAATTGCGGTCTAATAAGGCCGCAAATTGGTATTTTATGAACAAATCTGGCAACATACTAATCTTACCGATTGATTCTCTCTCATTATCAAATGAATTTAAGACAATGGCACAACAACAACATTTTAGAACCCTTGAAGATATACTTAACTGGCCGGTAGCGTTTCTACTAATGCATGAAGGATTTACTTACCATATTTATGAAGAATTACTAAAATACCTAAAGATGAATAATTTGCCCGGATTAGTGAAGAAGTTTACAATTTCCCCAAAATATTAATCCACTTAAAGAGCATATCTCTTACAGTAGTTATCGTTGTTTTATCTGGCGCATGGTATTTTGTTTCTAAACTGCCGAAAGAAATTTCATCTTTTTGAAGTGTAGTAAACATTTTTGCAACTGTTCTTAATGCCGGGGCAATTTGCCTGTTGATTATAATTTTATCTACAACGAGTAAACGCATAATAACTGCCAGCTTTGCCACAGTTAAAGACGTCTGAATCTTGTCGCAATTTTCAGCAAGGCCGTTTTGATTAAGTAAAGCACTTGCTCCCGCTTCAATAAATTGTATCTCTTCATTTATCCAGCCATTGATTTGTTCTTTCAGCGCTGGCACAGAATTATCCCAGTAACAGTTTAACCTCACAGTAAGTTGGTTAATCCTTTTCTGTTCCTGTTTCAGCAAACGTATCCGTTCGTTCTTTACTAAAGTCGCAGTTGTAAGGGCAGCAAACCTTTCATATTCTGCCAACACAAAATTTTCGTTATTAAAATTCAGGCAGTATAAAACATCCCTCAAATTTTCTTCTAAAATTGGTTTGCTTTGCCTTTCAATTTCTTTGGTAAGCTGCCTCATATAGCTGAAGTTATTAATGGTAATTACAGCACTGTCCGATAACTTATCTGTAATCACTGTAAAGATTGTATCCATTAAAGAATTTGTGCTTTCTTCTGAATGGATATATGCTCCTTTTACCCTTTTTAAGTTTTTAATAATTTCTACCTTGTCTATTTCAGCAAAAGCAGCCGGTGCTTTCAATTCTTTATTAATGTAGCTTCCAAAAAATTCTTCTATAAACTGAAAGGTTTGATAAAACTGCTGGCATATTTTTTTGGCAGTTAGCTTTATATTATTAGTTGCATCTTTTACAGTTGTGTATCCAAACATTGCATCCATCAACCGAACAAAATATATAAATACCGTTTCAATTAACTGTTGTTTATCTAAGGAACTTTCACGGCTTATCATTTCTTCTAACAACAAAGACCTGAAATATTGGTGTTCCTGTTCTGATTTCTGCATACGGGAGTTTAGTTCATCCAATTCCGTTTCATCCACCTCTATTTTATTTGTAATTTCTGCATCCCATTTTACCAGCATACTTACAACCCCGCCACTACCTGTTTTACTTTGCACATTAACGGAGGTAAAAAGTATAGGTAATTGCCGGGCAGATTGTTCAATTGCGTTTTTCATCGGATACCTCATTTAGGTCATCAATAACGGCTGCATTACATGAGTTCTTACAGCATTGATGACCCATAAACCTTTACAATTTTGAGACCTTAACTATACGCAAATTGTAGTATTTACCTGCGTGGAAATGAGTATTTATAAGCTAAATACCATTAAAATTGACACTACGCCTTTTATGCACCGAGCTTATGCACCAGTTCCACCCGGTTGGAAACGTTTACTTTATCAAAAATATTTTGGGTGTGTTTAGCAACCGTTCGTTCGGCTATAAAAAGCAGTTCCCCAATCTGTTTATGTGTTTGACCCCTGTAAATAAGCAGGGCTATTTCTTTCTCCCGGGTGGTGAGATTGTATTGAATACAGTTTTGATTGAATCGTTGTTCCCTGCTAATATTTTCTAGTTCTTGGGTCCGTTTGTTCACCTCTTCCTGCAATTGTTCATTCCAGGTTAACAGTTTTTTTTCGGATTCTATTAATCGTTGATGCTCATCTTTTAATTGCTGGATATTTCGCCTCATGTGTTGAGCTAGCAGCAACAAAAATCCGGCATTGGTAATGAATGCTTCAACGCCTTGCCCGATATTATAATAATCAATTATCGGCAGGCAAACCCATGGGGTGAGGCTTAAAAAAAGCACAATCTTATCTTCGGTTGATTCATTTTTAGTGGCCGAGGCCAGTGTAACTATAACCCATAAAGCGTAAACAACAGGCAGTATCAGCAAATTCTTCGCAACTTCAAGTTTGCCGGTAATACCAAATACAATCATAAAAAGTAAATATGGCAGCATAAGAAAAAGATAAACACCCCTGTAAGCATGAAACCGCATTTTCTTTAACCCAAAGGCATGATAAACATAATAGGGAAAGTAGCAGGGTGTCATAAATCCGGTAGCATACGCAATACTATCTTGCAAAAAATAAGAACCTGGTAAATTAGGGTCAGGCAGCAAACCGCCGGTGATGTTGTAAACAATCAGTAACAGCAATAAAAAAATATCGAGGTAGCTGATTTTATCATCTGGTCTTGCAAGACGATGTATGACTACGTAAAACAGAATGATAAATTCGATGCAGATGAATGCAAATGTGATAACATGCATTTGTGTACCCGGCAAAAGCATAAAATCCTATTTTAGCAACTCTCTTTTCAGGCAATATAGCCCGTAACCAAAATCAAACTCTCTGTAAATAGTAAACCCAAATTTTTGATACCAGGGGATGTTTTGCAAAGTGGAAGTTTCAAGACAAATGATTCTTTTCTGCGCTGTTGCTTCTACAATTATTTCATTCAACAAATTGCTGCCGGTTCCTTTATGTTGTTGCGAAGATGTAACACCAATAAACCATAAGTAATAAATCAATTCTTTGGGATGTAACTTCTTAATTGTCGATTCTCTTTTCATTGCTTTTATTGCATTGTTGATACCCGTACAGAATATAATCAGCTTAACATCCGATAGAATTGATTTAAATGTTGTTATTTTCTTTTCAGGAAATATAATTAAGGCGCATCCCTTTCTGTCATCGGACAGTATGATTTCGCCATAAGTAAAGCAGGTATCAAATGAGTATTCCATCAGCCTTTTCAGCCGGGATATTTTTTTTCTATCTTGTTTTATGATATAGTTTACGCTTCTATTATCAGCAAATGATTTTGCCAAAATATCCACTACAAGGGATTTGTCGCTGTATGTGGCTTTGGTCATGCGTTTAAAGGAATATGGTACGAATAAAATAGTACAATTTCTATACCGTATCCTTTGGATTTACCTTTTAAGGAGAAAGTAAGAAATAACTGTTATACCTCAGGTGCTAAAACCACGCTTTATTTTAAACATTTAACACTGAATGATTTAAAAGCGTATGCCGTTCCCGTTCCGGGCCGGGCTTTCCGTTGCAATCTTCTGCGAAGGATTTTCACTGCAATCCCTAACGGTTTATAAAAACTGGTGTAAAGACTCTGTAAAGACCCGGTGCAGTACACCCGTCTTATTTTTTTTTACGCCTCCGGCAAATAAGCCGTGAGAACTGCGCCGGATAAATATATGGGTCATTGAGATTGGCTCGTACCTCACCAAACACAATTCCTGATTAGTCAAATTGTAAAGATGCCTAAATGATTGCTCAAAAAATAGACTTGGTAAAAACTATTGCAATGACCCGATGCAGTACACCCGTCTTATTTTTTTACGCCTCCGGCAAATAAGCCGGGAGAACTGCACCGGATAAATATATTGGTCATTGAGATTGGCTCTTACCTCACCAAACACAATTCCAGCTACTTCAAATTGTAAAGACATTGTAAAGCAAATTTCATAACAACTACTTTTTAAAAACTCATTCATCCTTATCT
>NZ_JACMOO010000265.1 GCF_014377975.1 Ferruginibacter sp. | reverse complement strand
GGTATTAGTTTGCTTGTTTAAAATACCAACAATACTCATCGCCCTTCCGCCATTGATTTTTACGTTTAAATTTCCGTGTCCGAAGAAGCTCAATGATTTAAAATTTCCATTGGGTATGCATTAAATTTCGACTAAATTTTCTTTATTGCTGTTTTTCAATGAGTCTATCGTTAGGTATATTACGGCAGCTATTATTACAACAAAAAATATAACATTTATTACAGCCACTAAAATTCCCAATCCACCATTTGTATGTTTTTGAATAAATAAATCACCTAAGGAAGCACCAATTGGAATGGAAGTGATAATTTCTAACGTTCTTCAAAAGAAACCAGGCAAGATTCCTGTCGTACCAGTCCCGTGTAAACTTTAATCAGGATGCGGTTTATCCATTATAGTCTATCTTCCTGGTAGTAATTTTTGAAGTAATATTATAGTTTACAGGTATTCCCTTGCTGCTTTGTACTCTCCCATCGAAGGTCCTGCTCTCATCCCATTGACAGCTTTGCTGGACATACCCAAAAGGATTTGCAAAAAATGGTCTGACCGTTGTTACTACGGTAGCAGCCAAGTAGCAGATTCAACAACAGCAGACAATTAATAATGTAGCTTAGTAATTTTTTTATACTTTTAGTTCATCCATGTAGCTTTGGTTGCGGCTTTACGCTTTCAAGACCAGTTGTTCGTCAGCCTGACGTATCCCTGCCAAATTAATTTTGATGAATTTACCGACTGTGTATAGTGTTATTATCTGCATATTTACAGGTACACTTAAAGCCAATAAATATAATTGAAGCAAAATATTTTTACTGTTAAACCCTGGGTTATTTTTAAAGTCGATGTGGTTGTTTTAAAACAATTTAATTAAATCTGGTAAAGATGAAACAGTTGCTAAACTTATTGCTGCAATCCTTAACGATTAGCCTTCTCCTTATTTTTGCAGGATGTGGTAAATCCCCAAATGTACCTCCGGTTGATAAAGTGTATCGCTTTGATGAAACAATCACTGTAGATGGACTTGTACGAAACTATACATTAAATCTTCCACCAGACTATTATGATTCATCTGGCTTTTCTCTAGTAATCGCATTGCATGGTGGTGGGGGTAGTCCTTCTCAGTTTGAGCGTACAAGTTTTTTAACGGACAAATCTAAAGCATCCGGTTTTATTGTTGTTTATCCTGAAGGAACCGGAATAATAAAAACATGGAATGCAGGCACATGCTGTGGTTCAGCCATTACCCATCAAATTAATGATGTAAAATTTATTAGCCAACTAATTGATCAATTGATAGCCGTCTATAAAATTAATCCAAAAAAAGTATATGCTACAGGCCATTCTAATGGCGGTATGATGTGTTACAGGCTGGCCTGCGAACTATCCAATAAAATTGCCGCTATTGCTGCCAACAGTTCTACTATGGTGTTAACTTCCGCATGCAATCCTGCAAGGGCAATGCCTGTATTACACCTGCATTCAAAGCTTGACCAGCACGTAGTTTATACCGGCGGCCCTGGCGATGGTATAAGTGGTGTTTATTGCCCGCCACTTGATTCTGTACTGAATGTCTTTTCATTAAAAAATAGTTGCTCCAACCCCTCACAGGTAATTTTTAGCAATAATCTTTATACATTTAAAAAATGGTCTTCCTGCACAAATAATGTAAGCATACAATACTATTTAACAAATGACGGGGGGCATGGCTGGCCTGGCGGGCTTCCCGGTGGACCAAATTCAGATACACCTTCCACTGCTATAAATGCAGATGATTTACTCTGGGAGTTTTTTCAGCAATACCAATTGCCATAAATAAGTATGCCTGCATAAAGAAGAGTTTATTACCACCGGCCATTCAGTTGATCAAGCAAGGGGATTTTATCCCAGGCCCGGCATAGGACCTTACGTAAACGGCTTGATTTATCCTGCTCTTCAATAAAACATTTTCAATTAATAAACGGGGCAAACAGTCCAGTGGGCAAACAAATCCGGTTGCATTTTGTACAAAGTATTCTGCCATCTGTGGCTCTTTTACAAATTCATCCGTTTGTTCCGTTTACACCACTTCTTCAGCCGCAGGTTTATAAAGCTCCAGATATTGTTCAGGTTACATTTTGTAAAATGACAGTAATAGTTTTGTTATTATATAATAAGAAGAAAAGTGAATATTTCACTGTAATAATTATCAAGCATTTGGTTTAAAACGAGGTGACACCTCAATAAAAAAGGTGACTAATTTTAAAACTTTACCAACTGTAAAGCACCATTGTTTTTTGCTGCTGCCAGAACATACTTACTACCCGATTTTATTTTAATGATGTCACGAACATCGCCGGGCATATACAAACCGGTTGCTGTATAAGGCAATGGCGTAAATACCCCTTTTCCATTCCCTTTTAAAACCAGACCCACCGAAGCATCCAGCGGACCAAGACTAACCCTGAAAGGATAAAAGTTGCCGCCAACAATAATATCTTTATTGCCATCATTATCTATATCAGCAGACACCAACCCGTTTACCGCACTTAATTGTGCGCAATTAGGTAATGCGCTTATGGTAAATTTTTTGTTGCCATTATTTTGCAGGTAAACAGACTGTAATTCATTGATGGAAACAGTTGTTGATTTTGCCAGTTGATCAGCAGTAAAAAGATCCTGTAAAGTGGCATCCGCATAATCGGTATAATGCAAAAATTTCTTTTGTATCGCAGGAAACTGATCCGCCAATTCATCTTTTGTATTGAAAGGATAACTTTTGCCTCCATTAAAATAACACAGTATTGGATTGATCATACCATTGCCATAAAAATCTCCGTAGGTTATTGTTAAAGGCTGGGTTGCAGAAGCCTTTAATTGAGTATTGGTACCAAGGTTTCCTATTACCAGATCGATATTGCCATCATTATTAAAATCGTCTGCCAGTATACGGTTCCACCAGCCATTGGTGCCTGATAAGCCATAGGCTTTTGTAGCATCTACTAATTTACCGGCATGATTTTCAAAAATGGTGATGGGCATAAATTCTCCTACTACTACCAAATCCTGCCATCCATCTTTGTTGATATCTAACCAAACAGCATCGGTAACCATACCGGGATGGATAAGAGTAGGGTCTGTTTGCTGTTTATCTTTTTCAAAAAGAATATGACCGGGTACACTTTTATTTTTAAGTATAAAACTTTCAGGGGCTATGGGAAACATACCAGGGCTTAGTTTTCCGCCAATAAACAAATCAGGCAATCCATCGTAGTTTATATCGGCTGCCCGGGCACAAGTTCCACTCACCGTTTCTAGAGGTAACGCATTATTCAGTTTTTTAAAATTACCATGTCCATCATTTTCAAATAGCTGATCCTGATAATTTTTATTGTTGAGGTAAAAATCTGCACCACCACTTACCAGGTAAAGGTCATTATCTCCATCTTTATCAGCATCAAAAAACAAAGCACCTGTAATGGTACTATTTTTATTGATATTCCAGGGTTGGCTGGCAGCCAGTATAAATTTTCCCTCTTTTGTTTGCAGGTACAACTGGCAATCCTGTGAAGCTGCAGCACCTATAAACAGATCGTCCAGCCCATCGCCATTTACATCTGCACTTGCGAGTGCCGGACCAACTTTTGACAACTGATAAGGCAATAGCGGTGATATTTTAAAATCAACAAAAGAAGATTGTGTATGGGTAAAATGAACGCCGGAGGCTGATGTAACATCTTCAAACATTTTATTGGTAATACTACTATTGTTTGGTATTACATTATCAACTGATTTATTTTCCGCTATCACAAGCAGGATATCGGCTTTTACTTGCCGCAGCATAGAAACTTTTCCGCTTTGCCATTCAACTTTTATAGTTTCTATCACACTATCCTCACCGAGACCCAAATGTATAACCGGATCTACAGAAGATTGAAATCCTCTTGTAGTAAATGCTTCCTGCATTTGATGGGTATGGGCCGTTTGTACATAAACTTTTGCACCGGTGCCTTGGGTGTTTTTACCTGCTCCCTGCAGTTTTATTTTTACATAGTGCTGGCGGGTAGTTTCTGAGGTATTGTTTTTATACACCGCTGCTTTTTCATTCAGGCGATTGATTACAAGATCAAGATCACCATCATTATCCAGATCGGCATATACCGTTCCATTGCTGATAGCGCTTGCAGTAAATCCCCATTCAGTGGTTACATTTGAAAAAGTAAGATCCTTATTGTTTTTAAACAAATAATTATTGAGTTTGGTAGAAGGGATCTGCTTCACCAGTTTCCACATTTCAAATTTATCGCCCGTATCTTTTTTATACTCGGCCGAATAGCCCGATGTATATTTTACAAAATCAAGATTGGTAATATCTCTTAAAATACCATTGGAAATAAACAGATCTTTCCATCCGTCATTATCAAAATCGGCCAGCAAGGGAGCCCAACTCCAGTCGGTATTAGAAACACCAGCCATTTGCCCCACTTCACTAAAAATGGGTGAGCCGCTGCTATCGTTTCCATTGTTTAACTGAAGCGTATTGCGCATTTGCTGTTTATGAAATCCCGCATTAAATCGAATATTGTATTTATCATAGTTATCAGCCCCTTTTAATAATTTTTGCCGGCGATTATCCTCGGGAAGCATATCCATTACCATTATATCGGTCTTATTATCATTGTTGTAATCCGCAATATCACTCCCCATTGCAAATTCGGATATATGTCCCGCAGCTTTAGCAAGTACTTCCCTGAATGTGCCGTCATGATTGTTTAAATATAAAAAATCTCTTTCGTCATAATCGTTGGTTACATAAATATCCACCCAGCCATCATTATTGATATCGCTCATGGAAACACTTAATCCAAAATTTAAACCACTTCCATAAATGCCTGCTGTTTCACTAATATCAGTAAAATGCCCGTTATCATTACGGTACAGCCGGTTGCCGAATTTGGGATTTCTTTTAGCACGCAGGTTGTCTGTATTATAAAAGGGATTATAAAACATATCGGCGTGGTTTACCATAAACATATCAAGGTCGCCATCGTTATCAATATCAACAAACGACACAGTTGTAGTGTAGGTGCCGGGAGCATCCAGGCCATACTCTTTAGCACTTTCCTTAAATACAGGCACGCCATCTTTTAACCCATTGTTAATGTATAGTTCATTGGCCCGGTCATTATCGGTACCAGGGCCGGAGTAACAAACATAGATATCCAGCAGACCATCCCCATTAACATCGGCCATCACTACCCCTGTTTTCCAGCGAGGCCTGCCTTGCACACCTGCCTTATCTGTAATATCCTCAAACTGCAAATTTCCTTTGTTAAGGTATAATTTATTTGAAACCATATTACCCGAAAATAGGATATCCGGTAATCCATCGTTATTAAGGTCTCCTACGGCTACCCCACCCCCATTGTAGAGGTATTCGTACGTTAAAATATTATAATCTGCATCCTCTTTGATATCATTGCTAAAATTAATATTGGTGTGCGCCGATGATTCTTCCGTAAATAAAGTAGTTTTTTTATTTGCACAGGAAATAATGATACAGGAAATAGCTACAATAAAAAAAGGGGTTAAAAGTAATTTCATATTTAAATTGTTGGCAGGTAAATATTTTATCTGTTTTAATTTTTACTGAGTGCTTTTATATTGATAATTCACTAATTGCAAGGTACAAAATGCATAGAAGTTATTTTTTGTAATTCATCTCTCTTTTATTTTTTGTTTTTATGTTTTATAAAAAATAATTATCCATCCAAATACAAAAACGCTGCAAGGTTATTAAACTTACAGCGTTTTTTAAATACTATTTAGCAGCTAAATACAAATCATGGTTTGATGGTATATTTAGTAGTTAGGATTCTGTTTAAGTATCCCTTTACTTTCGTCAATTACCTTTTGTGGAATGGGACAATAGTAATTTTTGGGTTTAGAAAAAGTACGGGCAGGCACTAACACTACACCATTATATGGTGGCAATGGCGAAGCAAGTTTTGGATGATTGAAAATACTTGTTAAATTGATAATACCCGCCTTATCCCAGCGCAACATATCGAAGAACCTTATATTTTCTCCACCTAATTCTACGCGGCGCTCATGCATAAGTTGTTGTATAGTTGCGCCACTAACTGCAGGCAAACCAGCCCTTGTACGCACTGCATTAATTTCAGCATCTCCTGCACCTGCGCCAGACTGGCGAATTTTGGCTTCTGCTACAACAAGGTAAATGTCAGCAGTTCGCAGAATGGGTTGTTTAAGATCATTATTTAATTGACCTGTACCGTCTGAAGTGTACGCAGTATATTTCTTAATATAATAACCTGATAAACTTTGATTGGGCAGTAAGCGGCCAGTTTGCTGGCCTGCCCTGCTTTTAAAAACAGGATAGGCATTTCCGGTACTATCAGCCGTCTTTACGTCTATCTCACTTAAAGATGTTTGATAGGGAATGGAATCACCCACTGCTAAAACAGTTGCAATTTTTCGGGGATCATTTGCTTCAAATTCATCTACAAAATTTTGTGTGGGGTGATGAAAACCCCAGCCCTGCCATGCACGGTTAGTAAAGTAGATGTTTACAGGAGAGTTATTATAGTTTTGCTTATTCCATATAGCAAATAATATCTCATTGTTGTCATCCTGACTGCCTATTGTAAAATTATCTGAATAGTTGGTTGAAAGATGGTAATTTGAACTTGTGATCACTTTGCTGCCAAATTCAGCCGCCTTATCTAACTTATCCCAGCTAAGATACAATTTAGAAAGCAGGCCCCATGCCGCTCCTTTGCTTACCCTTCCACGATCAGCTGAGCCATAAGACTCTGGTAACAAATCTGCCGCTTTTAATAAATCAGCTTCTATCTGAGCAGCAACCTGTTCAACGGTAGACTTTGGTACATTGTAATTTCCGTTCAACAGGTTATCTTCAACAATAATTGGCACTTCTCCAAATATCTGGTACAATTGCCAGTATCCATGAGCCCTTAAAAAGTACGCCTCCCCTAAAGAGCGGCTTCTAATAGCTTCATCCATTACAGGCACTTTTGGTATGTAAACAATGGCGTTATTAGACCGGCCAATTTGTGCATAAGCCCATGTCCATGTTGGGTATACCTGATAAGTAGCAGGTGTAGGTTTAAAGCGTTCTATTTCCCAGTAATCGGAGTGATCCCCATCGACAGATATATCATCCGAAGCATCGTCAAATGCGTAAAGACCATGTCCAACACCTTCTTCCTGAAACAGCAAATTGTAAATACCATTAATACCGGCAACTGCATCGTCCTGATTGCGCCAATAGTTTTCAGTTGTATAATTACCAACGGGGCTTACTTTTAAAGGATCTTTAATACACCCGGTAAAAATCAACAGGCTGCAAGCTGTAATAAGTTTTATTATATTATTATTTTTCATTTTTCGCTTTTTATACTGGTTCTATAAATTTAGTGTTGCACCAATTGTAATTGTTCTAACAGCAGGGTATTGCGCTACATCCACTCCTCTTTGCTTGTTACCGTCTGTATATCCTAATTCGGGGGTAAAACCTCTGTATCCGGTAAGATAAAAGGCGTTATAACAGGAGGCATATAACCTTGTAACAGGCATTTTGGCACCACCTATTTTCCAGGTAGAAATGGTATATCCAATAGATATATTTTTCAAAGCAAGGTAATCGCCTTTTTCTATCCACAAATCAGAAGAACGGTAATTTTGATTGGTATTGGCCCTTGATAAACGAGGAATTGAATTACTGGTTCCTGCTCCATGCCATCTTGAATTTTGCTCAGCATACCAGTTAAATACCTGAGAGGCATCCAAACCGGCCATACGATCTGCGTTGTAGAGTTTAAATCCAAAAGCACCCGAAAATGCAAGGCTCATATCAAAACTCTTATAATGCAAACTGGTATTTAAACCTAATACCATGGAAGGATGTGGATTACCCAGATTAACGCGATCCTTATCATCTATAACACCATCTCCATTCTGATCTAAAAATTTCACATCGCCTGGTTTGATATTTGACTTATCATCGTGTGCTCTGTTAGGATCGCTGTCTATTTCAGCTTGTGTTTGGTATAAACCTCCTGTTTTAAAGCCAAAGAATGAACCAATTGGCAGTCCTTCGTACGTGCGGGAAGTTTCCAATGATTCACGTCCATAAAAGCTTGACCCTATATAATCATCCTTTGTTCCATAGAGTAAAGTGACTTTATTTTTAATAAATGAGGCATTTGCACCAATGTTATAACTAAGGTTACCCACTTTATTCTGATAATTAAGATCCACCTCAATCCCATGGTTATTAAGAGTGCCGATATTTTGATCTGGTATTCTTACACCATTGCCAAAATTCTCAACCAACGAGTAGGGAATCAGCATATCTTTTGTATCCTTGTTGAACCAAGCCACTGTTCCAGACAAATGACTGTTCAATAAACTAAATTCAAGGGCAATATTTGTCATTTCGGCTTTTTCCCAAGTAATATTAGGATTAGAAAGGCTTACAATAGAAGAACCATCTATAGGGGCGCTTGGCGAACCAAAATTATAACCGGATCCTCCACTAATTATGCCGAGATATTGAAAATCTGCGACACTTTGATTGCCTAATCTACCCCATCCGCCAGTTAATTTTAATGTGTTTAAAAAACTTACATTGTCTTTAAAAAATTTCTCATCGCTAATGCGCCAGCCTGCAGAAAATGCCGGGAAATAACCCCATTGTTTGCTCGGTAAAAATTTACTGGATCCATCTGCACGCATCGTTGCAGTTAGCAGGTATTTTCCCATAAAAGAATAGTTACCCCTTACAAAATAAGATTGTAATCCTGAAGAATGATTAAAACTGCCGCTTCCGCCACTCCGCTGATTGGCAGCGTTGCCATTGTCCAATATTCTGTGGTCTGTTGCGTCATCTGTATAGCCAATGCGGGAAGCTCCGAAACTATTACCTTGAAAAGTTTGGGCAGAATAACCTCCCGTTAGTGTTATGTTGTGATTTTTTCTTATCTCTGTATTGTAAGTGAGAAATATTTCCTGTAACCAGGAAATACCCTCTGAATGTCCCTGGTTTAATGAAGCCTGTGAAGTTACCCTGGTTTGGTCTGGTGTAGCAATATTAAAACTATATCCATCGCTGGTATATTGATCTAACCCGTAATTGGCCTTTATCATCAAGCCTTTCAATAGATCTACTTCCACATAAGCATTGGCCAAAATGTGGCGGTTTGTATTTTTGCTGTCAACAATAGCAGTAGTGAATATAGGATTATTAATATCCCCCAGCTCATTGCTTGCTTTGGAAGCACCCCAACCACCATTTGCAGTTCGCACAGGAATTGCCGGATTAAATCGCAATGCACTCCAGATTAAACCATCCTGTGCTGATCTTGTATTGGGAGTATTGCCTGAAGTAACTGAATAAAGAAAATTTTCACCTACCCGTATCCCTGAAGTCACTTTATGTTCTGAATTAAAAGAAGTACTTGCCCTTTTGAAATAGGAATTCAGGATCATTCCTTTGTCATCAAAATAATTACCGGTAATACTGTATTTTGATTTTGCACTTCCGCCTCGTATTGCCAAATCAGCATTGGTAGTATTTCCTGTGCCAAATAATTCTTTTTGCCAATCGGTACGTTGTGTTGCATAATAAGGATCGCTCCATATACCAAGCCCAGATCCATCATTGTTTAACGTTTCTTGTTTAAGTTTTACTAGATCGGGTGCGGTTAGCAAATTTAATTTTTTAAGCACATTCACTGTTCCCCTGTACACATTTACAGAAGTTTGCGCCTGCTCCCCATAATTTCCTTTTTTAGTTGTTACCAACACTACTCCGTTTGCAGCACGTGAACCATATATAGCGGAAGCAGATGCATCTTTTAACACTTCGATCGATGCAATATTGTTGGGATTAACATCACTCAGTGAGCCACCCGGAACACCATCTATTACGATTAAAGGATCCGAGCCGTTGATAGTACCGGTACCACGAATACGTATTGAAGGACTATTCCCTGGTGCTCCATCTCCACTTACAATATCAACACCTGAAGCTCTGCCTTGTAAAGCGCTTGCAGCGTTAGCAATTGGAAGATTCTTGAAATCATCGCCTTTGATGGTGCTGATAGAACCGGTTACATCTCTTTTGCGTTGTGTACCATAACCCACTACTACCACATCGGCAAGCGAACCGGATTCTGCTATTAATTTAATGCTAACTTCACTTACAACGGATATATTAATTTCCTGGCTCACAAATCCTAAATGTGAAATAGTAATTGATTTAGCAACTGCAGGTACTACAATACTAAAACTACCATCTTTGGCAGTAACTGTTCCTTTTTTAGTGTTCTTCATTAAAACAGATACATCAGCAACAGGATTTCCGGTTTCATCAGAAACCTTACCGGTAATAACTTTTGTTTGGGAAAATACCTGTTGACAAAGGAGAAAACAGAAGAATACTAACGTACAAAGACGTTTTGATAAGCTTGGACTCATTAGGCAGTAGTTTTAAAAAAATAAATAAAATGATTTTACAGGTTTTATCTATAAAGAAACAAATTAAGTACTTTGACGATTCTTTTAGGTTTTTTATACGAAAACGTTATAGTTATTTGATTTGCCTGAGGTAGTTTTTTGAGTAGGTTACGCTATTGTAGTAAATTAACACCTGACTGGATGTTTGCTAAATATTCAGTACCAGCAGCGATGAATGCTGTATTGCTACTGAAAGAAATGATGGAAATAATCATAAAAAATTAACTACTGCCTGAGTGTTGACAGTATCAAACTAAAAAACTTTAAACATCATTGCCAGTAGCATTGTATTTTTTTTTATAAACCGATAAGATATCAATAAGCAAATAATTTTAATGGGCCATTATTAAACGCCACAAGCATTCCTCTTTTACCGCCTGCCAGTTTAATGGGCTGAATGCTTCTAACTTCACCTTTGATAGTGTTGAATGGTTCGGGCAATGGCAGCGTCATTTTAAAAACTCCTTTTCCATCGCCGGTATACATTGCAATGGGCAATGCATCATATCTGCCTTCAAATGGCATGGTGCCAAAAAAGTTACCACCTGCCAGCAAATCCATTTTACCATCCTGATTAAAATCGGCATTTACAAAAGAAAATATTGGCTGCCACTGCATTTCGGTGGGTAATGCCGAAACATTAAAATGCCCTTTGCCATCATTGATCAAAATTACAGAAGCCAATGTTGATGCTTCGAATAGGGTGGCGGTATCAAGTTTATCGCCAAAAATTTCTGTAACTGTTTTACCAGCAATTTTACTGTAACTTAAAAATTCTTTATTAAGATATGGCAATTGTTTTTCGAGTGATTCTTTACCGAGAAAGGGGAAATACCGGCCTTCTTTTGCTACAGCCAGAATTTGTACAGGTCTTTTATCTCCCCTGATATCTGCTACGTACATTTTTAGCGGATAATCTTTACTCGCTGTAAGTTTACTGTTGAGGCCATAGTTGCCCAGTAAAATATCTTGAAATCCATCTCCATTTACATCCACTGCTTTACAACTAAACCACCAACCCTTTAGTGCAGCTATCTGGTTTGAAAATTCAACTTGTGTAAATCTTCCTTTTACATTTTTAAACAGGGTGGGTGCCATCCATTCGCCCACTACCACCAGATCGGGCCAGCCATCATTATCTACATCTGTCCATACTGCATCAGTTACCATCCCAATATGTTGAAGCGACGGAATTATTTTATTGGTAACTACCGAAAAATTTCCTTTGCCATCATTTTGCAATAAATAGGAAGTGGGCAAAGCACCATATAAGCTTGAGTTGGCCCTGCCCCCAACAAAAATATCCAGGTCACCGTCTTTATCAAAATCTGCTATTTTTACTACTGATTTATTTTCGAACAAATCAGGGAATGTTGCAGACCGGATAAATTTTCCTGCGCCATCATTAAGGTATAAGCGGTCTTTTAAATAAGGTGAATTGCCTAAATATTCATTACCGCCACTTACCACATAAAGATCCTGATCCCCATCTCCGTCAGCATCAAAAAAAACGGCGTCAACATCCTCGCAATTGCTGTCTTGCATAAAAGCTGTTGAGTCGGTAGATTTTTTAAATGTACCATTTGGTTGCTGCAGGTAAATTTGCCCGGCTTGTTCTTTTGCACCACCTACATAAAAATCTTCCAACCCATCTTTATTTACATCACCAATTGCCAGCTTAGGACCTTGGGTAGAAAGTTGGTGCGGCAAAAACCACTGGCTGTTAAAATCCGTGAATAAATAGTTTTCGTGGTGAACAAACTGAATGCCAGATAAATCCGTAATGTCTTTAAAAATAGGCTTATCGGGTGTATGCAGCAGTTGATTAATAAATACTGACTGGTTAAGTATTGTATCCGTTAACCGGCTGTTATAATTGATAACAAGTTTTTGATTTGCTTTTACTGCTTTAATGGTTTGCCGAGTATTATTGGGCCAAACAATCACAAGGCTATCAGCTGTATTATTTTCACCCAATCCATAATACAGCAACGGTTCTACACAACTCATAAACCCTCTAACGGTTTGTAATTCCTGAAATATTAATTGACCTTTAATGAATAAAAATACTTTGGCACCAATAGCAAACGTATTGGGCGCCGGGCTTTTTAACTGTACTGTTAAATAATTAGCAGCCGGATTTATTTGCCGGGCATTATTTTTATAGATGCCGGCTTCTTCGTTCATATTATTTGTAACCAGGTCAAGATCCCCATCTCCATCCAGATCAACATAAACTGCACCCTGCGAAAGCGAGGCCTCGCTAAAGCCCCAGGCTTCAGAACTGTCTTTAAATGTAAGATCTGCATTTCCTTTAAAAATATAATTGTGCCATGCACCCGGAGGCTGGTTGGCTAAAATTTGCTTATCGTGTTTTCTTCCATCAAGGACTTTTTCAGATTTGGCAAGTGCCGAATTAAATCTTAAATAATCAAGGTCGTTAGGACGGTTCTTAATACCATTGGAAATAAACAAATCGTTGTGGCCATCGAGGTCGTAATCAGCAATCAGGGGGCTCCAGCTCCAGTCGGTTGCTGATACGCCACTGTACAAAGCAATTTCTGCAAATTTTTTTCCCTGCCCAATATTTAACTGGAGACAATTTCTTGAATATTGATAGTTGTACCCAAACCTACGCATGTACATAAATATATCCAGCGGATCATCGCTGAGAGATGATTTCAGCACTTTTTCATTTTCGGGTAACATATCCACTGTCATAATATCAAGCCAGCCATCATTGTTAATATCTCTCACATCGTTGCCCATGGAAAATTTAGATTCATGACCAAAAGCTTCTTTGTTCATTTCTTTAAAAGTTCCATTGCCCTGGTTTACATAATAATAATCGTCTTCATGGAAATCGTTGCTAACATAAATATCGTCGAAACCATCATTATTTAAATCAGCCACTGCTACGCCCAGGCCATAACCAAGCGCACTGCTGATGATACCTGATCCTTTGGTGACATCCGTAAAATGTCCGCCGGTATTTTGGTATAATTTACCTCCGCTTACTTCGCTGTATTTATCTCTGAGGGAGGTGGGCACATAAGAAGAAGTACTATGGGTGGAATGTTGTAATAAAAACATATCAAGGTCGCCATCCTTATCGTAATCGAAAAAAACGGCCTGAGTATTATAGCCCTGGATATCCAATCCATATTTTTTTGCACTTTCAGTAAAAGTATTATTACCGTTGTTGATGAACAACTGGTTTTGCGAATTTTTAAAATATTGATGGGGAACGCCATTGCCATCATAAGATGTATGATTGGCAACAGTTGATACGTAGATATCAAGTAACCCATCACCGTTTACATCGGCCATGGTAACGCCTGTAGACCAGTCGGCTTTACCTTTTACACCTGCTGCTTCGGTAATGTCTTCAAATTTAAAATTACCCTTGTTAAGGTAAAGTTTATTGCCTTCGGTATTAGAGGTAAAATAAATATCCGGAAGCCCATCGTTATTAATATCGCCTGTAGCCACGCCTGCACCGTTGTAGTAATAGAGGTAATCCAGTATGCTCAGTGAATCTGTATCAACATTATGGTTTATAAAACTAATACCCGTTTGAGCGGATTTTAATTTAGTAAATAAGGTAGGTGTGGCCTTATTGCAAGAGCAGCAAACAGCTGCTGAAAATAGTATGCAAAATAGATTAGGAAAGATCAGTTTCATAAAATTCAAATATACAAAATGGCAACTTACCATTTTAAAAAAGCGGCAGATGATGGAAGAATTATGGCGGCTTTTTTATTAAAAAAGGAGCAGCAATAAAATTTGCTGCTCCTGAACTTACGTTTTATTATATCAATTCAATTACCAGGTATAGCCCGGGTTTTGTGTTAAGTTTGGATTGGTAAGATGAGCCGAAACTGGAATCGGCAACAACTCTAAATGACGATCTGCATCAGCAGGCTTTGGAGGATACAATCTTGCGGCTCCATAAGTGCCAAACCTAATTAAATCATTTCTTCTCCATTGCTCCCAGGTTAATTCTCTTGCTCTTTCGGCAAGTAGATTGGTATAGGTAAGGTCGCCGGAAGTCCAGTCGTGCTCATGAGAACCATATGCTCTTGCCCGAACCTGATTAACAAGATCTAAAGCCGTAGAAAGGCTTCCACCACTCCGCTTCAGCACTTCTGCCTGCATTAATAAAATATCTGCATAGCGTAATATTGGCAACTGATTGCTCATCATATCGCCATTTACTGAACTGGGATTACCCGGTTGAGGGTACCATTTAATCATTCGTAATCCCGATAGACGGAAAGAATCCTGCCCATTGGCAAACTCTGTCATTTTACCATAGTAAGATAAAGGTAAATGCGATTGATTATCGTACAGCTTGATTGCCGCTGAAGCGGGATCAAAAGGATCGCCTGCTTTTGCCGTATTCGTGCTGGCATATAAAATATCTTTATAAGGAGGATATTTGATACCATTTACATATTGCTGACCGATTAAAATCTGGCCGGAACGCTGATCATTGAATGTTCTGTATGTATTGATATACGCATCTGACGGAATTGAATAATATACAGAGCTTGTATCAAAATTATGGTAATATTCATCCGTTACAGACATGCCATTGTTACCCCATTGAGCAGTAACACCAAAGGTATAAGCGTTGTTCGACATAATACTGGTACAAGCCATGCGCTGCCCAGAAATCAGGTCCCGGTTGTATGGCAGGGAGAAAAGGTTTTCTGTAGAAATATTATTTACTCCAAAATTTTCATAGTAATCATTTGTTAACTGAAATTTTCCAGAGCTGATGATATCGTTGCATTCGGCAGCACATTTTGAAAAATAGGAGGCACCTGCTCCTGCTCCTTTATAAATTTCTGCATTCAGGTATAATTTGGCCAGCATTCCTTTGGCAAACCATTTGGTCATTTTACCATAAGTGGATACATCTGTTGCATCACTTAAAAGCGGGATACTTGCTTTCAAGTCATTTTCTAACGAATCGAATACCTGTGTCCTTGGGATATTTATCACAGTCGATGCATCAATTTTAAAGTTGGTTACATAAGGTATATTACCAAACAGATCGATACCTCTTAAAAAGAAGAAAGATCTTATTGCTTTAATTTCAGCAACATCCGCCTGCAATGAAGCTGGGGCAGGATCTAAATGCTGTAAAGTATAAATGATGAAATTACATTTTCCTACTCCGGCAAAAATATCTGCCCAGCAACCATTTACCCAACCTTCATCAGGTGTTTGGGTATGGTAGTAGGGTTTGCCCCATGCGCCACCATCGCCCCAGTCGCCGCCCCTGGTTGGAGTAACCATTTCATCTGCATTCATTGCTGAATTATAATAATGGCTGGCGTCGCCACCCATTGCATATAATGCCTGGTAGGCAGGTGCCTTGCCTGCGGTAATTTGGTCTGGTGTTTTCCAGAAATTTTCATTGGCCAATACACTATACACTTTGGTATCGAGTTTTGTACAGGTGATTCCAAAAGTACACACCAGTACAAGTGCAAGTATCCTTTTGGTTATTTTGATAAGTTTCATATAATCTAAAATTTTTGAATTAAAATATAAAGTCTTTGTATTATTTCTATTTGTTATTTTAAGCTCAAACTTACGCCCAATGTAATTGATCTTGATTTTGGATAATAGCCCCTGCTTGTATAACTCACATCAAGATAGGCACTGCCCGATCCACCGTTTGCACCACTTGAAGGGGCAATTTCAGGATCAATCCCTTTGTATTTAGTAATTACAAATAGATTGTTTCCGGTAAGATAGAAACGCACATTGTCTAGTTTTTTAATTCCTTTTAAACTGTAAGAAACCGTCAGATTTTCTAAACGCATATAAGATGCTTTTTCAAGAAAATAATCAGAAGGGAATGGCGCAATATCTTTTATTGGACCATAGTAAGCATCGGCTAACATATTATGTTGTGCCGCTATTCTCGAAAAGTTACCCAGGTTAACCATGGTATTGTTAAAAATTTTCTGACCACTTACACCGCGAAAGAAAACATTCGCCGACCAGTTTTTATACGTTACGGATGTAGAAAAACCATAGTTGAATTTAGGAGAAGGATCAATTTCGTAATTGGTGGGGGGATTGCTTTGATCGCCCAATTGTGGTGCTCCACCTTCTTTCTGAAATAACGATTGTCCGTTGGCATCGTACCCAACATAATGAGGCAAAACAAATGTATAAGGACTTTTACCTACAATCAGGTAAGTGATAGGATTATTACTTAATCCTTGTCCGTCTGCATACCCAACCGCTATCCTGTCTGACGCCACCGGATTACCATCCCAGCTACCTGATAAGCTGGTAACTTTAGTGTTGATTGTACTGATATTTCCACCCACATTCCAGGTTAGATCTTTTCTGCGGATTACATCATAACCAAACTGAAATTCTACTCCTTTATTGGTAAGTGAACCCACATTGGCCAACACATAAGGCACAAAATTAGGTGGCACCTGTACGCCATAGTTAAACAGCATATTTTCGGTTTTATCATTAAATATATTGAAGGCACCTGTTAAACGGCTTTTAAAGAAAGAGAAATCAACTCCCAGGTTTTTACCTACCCGTTGCTCCCATTGCAGATCCTTATTTGGATTTTGGTTAGGTCCATAAGCAGCAGGATATGTTCCGTTTGCAGGGTTGTAAGTATATCCGTTGGTGGTTAAAGTAAGATAGGTACTGTATGCACCAATGGCATCCTGATTACCCGTAATGCCATACCCGGCTTTTACTTTTAACTCATCTATCCAGGAAACATTCTCTAAGAATTTTTCCTTATTAATGCGCCAGGCAGCTGAAACAGCAGGGAAGGTACCATAGGCATGGTTTTTACCAAATTTAGAAGATCCATCACGGCGTACACTTGCGGTAAGATAATATTTAGAATCGTAGTTATAGGTTGCTCTTGCCAGGTAAGAAATAATCTTTACCTCTTCTTTGTAAGAAGAAACCCTTGCAGAAGCAGCATCTCCTAAAGACAGTGCATTATTGGTAAAATCATCTACCACAAAATTTCCTGCAGAAGCGGAGAACTGATCATACTCATATTTATTATACTCGTAAGCTGCCAGCACATTGATATTGCTTTTGCCAAAATCGTTGCTATAATTAATATGCAGATCGCCTTTCTGCGAATTTCTGTTATAATTATTTTTACTACCGCTGTTAGTATTACCCTGTCCTGGTATAACAGGCAGATAAAAATCGCTCTGTGTGTTGAACTTTGTAATTGACCCGGTGGTACCCAGTTTTAAATTTTTAAGTAAACTATAATCAGCAGTACCATACGTTTGTACCAAATGCTCTTTAGCAGCCTTTATTTTGTTATTTTGAAGCAACTTTGGGTTTTGATAAAAATAATCAAACACAGGATTGTCAACACCGTTCTTAAATTCAGGCAGCCATGGCGGCATAGCGTAAGCATTGTAAAAAATGCTGCCATCTATCAGGGTTCTGTCAACTTCAGAATTAACGATGCCCAGTGACAATACCAGTTTATCATCGAAAGCCTTTTGTTGTGCATTAAAACGAAGGCCCAATTGCTCCTTACCTGTATTAATTACAATGCCATTTTGTTTAAGGTAGTTGATAGAACCGCTATAGGTAAAATTATCTTTACCCCCCGACATTGAAATAGTGTTGCTATGGGTAAGGCCGGTACGCAGTAATACATCCTGCCAATCGGTGGTTCTGCCATTGTTATCTCCTTCATCAGGTTTTGCAGCACCTTGATCTTGCAAGGCCTTAAAAAATTCTGGAGTTGTTAATAGTTTGTATTTTTTTGCTACAGTGGAGGCAGATACAAAACCATTGTAATCGATCTGCGATTTGCCGGCACGGCCTTTTTTTGTATTAACGATGATTACACCGTTTGCGCCCCGGGATCCGTAAATTGAAGTTGCTGACGCATCTTTAAGTACATCATACGAAACGATATCGCCCGGAGGGATATTTGCAATTTGTCCGGCATCATCTAAAATAACCCCATCCACTACTACCAATGGGCTTTGGCTACCAAGTAAAGAGGTTTGACCCCTTAACCTGATGATGGGAGAACCGTTTGGATCGCCATCTGCTTTGGTGATTACCAGGCCGGCAACTTTACCCTGCAACTGGTCTGTGGGAGAAGTAACAAGACCCTGTACAAAATCTTTAGCACTTACAGTTGTAATTGCGCCGGTTACATCCTTTCTTTTGGCGGTACCATACCCAACAACTACCACATCGTTGAGGGAACTTGACTCTGCAATCAGTTTAACAACTAATTGAACTGCTTTTGTAATCGTTATTTCCTGGCTGCCAAAGCCCAGGTGAGAAATAGTTAATGCTTTTGCATTGGCAGGTACTGCAATAGTAAAACTGCCGTCTGCAGCAGTTACAGTACCATTTTTAGTGCTTTTTATTAAAACCGATGCATCCGCAAGCGGTATACCATTTTCGTCAGAAACCTTTCCGGTGATAGTTTTGGTTTGTGCAAACACTTGTTGAAAAAGCAGAAAACTGAATAAAACGAACGTACTGATACGTTGGAGGGATGTTGAACTCATAAATGAAATAGTTTTAGAGAAAATTTATAAACAGGAATAAAGTTATATGTAAAAATACAGTTTAATATAAATATTTACGAAAAGGTTGTAGTAAAATTTAAGTAATAATAATATCATATTTTCGTAGTTTCCCGAAAATTATTGTATGGCAAAAACCAACTTAAAGGAACTGGCTGCCAAGCTGGGGGTATCTATATCAACGGTTTCAAAGGCGCTAAAAGACAGCCACGAAATTGGCGTGCAAACTAAGCAAAGAGTATTGGAAATGGCGGATCAGTTGGGGTACCGGGCTAACCCCTATGCAGGTCATCTACATAGCAACAAAAGCAAAACCATTGCTGTTGTAATCCCTGAAATAAATAATAATTTTTTTATCCAGGCCATCAGCGGGGCCGAATCTATCGCGAAAGAACAGGCATATCATGTATTGATTTATGTAACCAACGACAATTTTAAGCAGGAAGAAAGTATTTTAAAACATTTGCAAAATGGCAGGGTGGATGGTGTGTTAATGTCGCTATCGAGCCATACTAAAACCTACGATCATATCAATACCCTTTTGCAATACAAGATACCCGTTGTTTTTTTCGACCGGATTTGTCATGAAATAGAAACGGCTAAAATTACTACCGACGATTTTGCCAATGGTTTTATTGCCACAGAACATCTTATTAAAAACGGTTGCAAGGATATCGCCTACCTGTCAGTATCAGATAATTTATCGATAGATAATAAACGAAAGCAAGGTTATCTGGAAGCCCTCCATAAATATGACCTGCCCATTGATGCTTCCAGAATTATACAATGCTGGAAGGATGAAACTGATACATATAAAAAAATAAAAAAATTATTACAGGGTAACAAAATACCGGAAGGTATTTTTTCATCGGTCGAAAAAATGGCGCTTACCACGTACCGGGTATGCCAGAATTTAAAAATAAATATACCTGAAACTGTAAAAGTTATCTGTTTCTCAAACCTGCGCACGGCCGACTTGCTAAGCCCTTCATTAACTACTATCACCCAGCCGGCTTACGAGATGGGCAAACTTGCGGCATTCATTTTATTTAAGCAGCTAATAAAAAATGCTACGCCGCTGGCAAACGAAAATATCGTGCTAAAATCGAAACTCAACATAAGGGATTCTACAAAAATAAATTGATAATATTAAATGATGGTAGTGTATTGTTGAAACCCATGCAATATCTAAACAGAAAAAAACTAACTTAAAGTATAGCTGGCTGCATATTGTGGTAAGTGTATGCTGGTGCTTTACTATGCTTATTTAGTAAAACCCGCAAAAAACGTGTCGTTTATTAAATAAATAATATATCGCTACTGATTTATAATGTAATTAAACAATTATAATTTAAAATAGTAAAAGTTACTTTACGCAATGTTAGTAACGGCAGCAAAGCCTTCAAATAATTTTTAAATTAACAAAAGGATGTCTATTGGACACTTACTTTCAGACAGTAATAAGGTAGTACAAAAACGAAAAAACCGCCTCATTTATTTAGGAGACGGTTTCATTATAATCAATTGTGTATTTGCAATTATTTATTTCATCACGAAAGATTCCATGAACTTGGTGGTAAAATTTCCTTCCCTGAAAGCTTCATTCTTCATTAACTGCAAATGAAAAGGAATGGTTGTTTTTACTCCTTCAATAACATACTCGCTTAAAGCACGATGCATGGTATCAATCGCCTCTTCCCTGGTTTGTGCTACCGTAATTAATTTACCAATCATGCTATCGTAATAAGGCGGAATTACATATCCGGCATACACATGACTGTCTACCCGTACCCCATGCCCGCCAGGAGTGTGCAACACAGTTATTTTACCGGGGCTGGGACGAAAATCATTGTATGGATCTTCGGCATTGATGCGGCATTCAATGGCGTGCATTTGCGGGTAATAATTTTTACCACTTACCTTATGTCCGGCGGCTATTTTTATCTGTTCCTTTATCAAATCGTAGTTCACTACTTCTTCTGTTACACAATGCTCCACCTGTATGCGGGTGTTCATTTCCATGAAATAAAAATTGCGGTGCTTATCTACTAAAAACTCAATGGTACCAACACTTTCATAGTTGATTGCACTGGCTGCTTTGATAGCCGCGTTGCCCATTGCTTCCCTTAATTCCGGTGTCATAAAAGGTGAGGGTGATTCTTCTACCAGCTTTTGATGACGGCGCTGAATTGAACAATCCCTTTCACTTAAATGGCACACATTACCAAACTGGTCGCCTGCAATCTGTATTTCAATGTGGCGGGGTTCTTCCACAAATTTTTCCATATAAATACCGTCATTTTTAAAAGAAGCTGCAGCTTCTGTTTTAGCATTTTCAAAAGCCTTTTCCATTTCACTTTCCTGCCACACTACCCGCATACCTTTACCACCCCCACCGGCAGTTGCTTTTAATATTACCGGATAGCCAACTTCGTTTATTGCCAGCTCTTTTGCCTGGGCTACACTTTCCAGTAAACCACCGCTGCCTGGCACCACGGGCACCCCTGCTTTTATCATTGTTTCCTTGGCAGTTATTTTATCGCCCATGGCATTAATCATATCAGGCGTTGGCCCAATAAACTTTATCCCATGATCGCTACATATTTGTGCAAACTTTGCATTCTCTGCTAAAAAACCATACCCCGGATGAATGGCATCGGCGTTGGTAATTTCTGCCGCCGCCATAATGTGCGGAATGTTAAGATAAGAATCCATGCTGCTGGGTTTACCGATACATACTGCTTCATCAGCAAACTTTACATGAAGACTATCCTTATCAGCAGTAGAATAAACAGCCACAGTTTTAATGCCCATTTCTTTACAGGTACGTATCACCCTCAATGCAATTTCGCCGCGGTTGGCAATCAATATTTTTTTGAACATGGTTGTAAATTTGAAAATTACACAATTTGAAAATGGCTCAATATCCCATTTGAAAATAACTCAACGTCTGATTTGAAAATGACTCAATTTGAAAGAGCACTTATAATTTTTTTGAAGTAGATAATATTTTGCCCAATACTTTATTTATTTCTTCTAGTTTTTGTTGCTGTAAAGTACAATCTGGAAAGCCCGGTGAATATTGGCAAAGCCATAACCAGTATTGCGATTCTTCTGCCTCTTTTGCTGCAATTTTCATTTTGTGAAAAAAATCTGCTTTACTTTCCGCGTTCTGAGCTTCAATTGCATTTGCTCCAATTGAAGTTGCAGACCGGAATAATTGCCGTGATAAAATGTATTTTTTATTACTATCTAATTTTTCGCAGTAATCAATAATCATTAATGAAAAATCAAAAGATAATTTTAAAATTGGGTTATTATCAAACAATTCTTTTTTCATTTAAAAATTTGACATTTAAAAAAGTTAAAAGAATTCTGCTTAAGGAGATTTCCAAAATTTTCACATTGAGGAATTGACTAATTTTAAAATTAACTCGGGTCTACCAAAAACAACGGCTGATCATATTCCACCGGGCTGGAATCTTCTACCAATACTTTTACAATCTTTCCGTTTACTTCACTTTCAATTTCGTTAAAAAGTTTCATGGCTTCAATAATACAAACCACTTTACCGGTTGTTACTTCGTCGCCCACATTTATAAAAATAGGTTTGCCAACGCCCGACTGGCGATAGAAAGTGCCGATCATAGGACTTTTGATAGTGATGTAATTATCGGATTTGGGGGCTTCGGCGGGTGGGGCTATAACAACGGCAGGAATTGGTGATGGTGCCGATGGTTGCTGTGGCGGATTGGAGTAAATGGGTCCTGACTGGCCTCCGGCGATAATATGCTGAACAGGATCTTTTTTTTGTTTAACAGTTATTTTAACGCCTTCTTCTTCAATTGTAATTTCACCAATGTTGGTTTTGTTGATGAGCTTTACAAGCTCCTGAATTTGCTTTATGTCCATATCAAAAAGTTAATTGGTTTTTTATTGGAAACGGGCGGCTAAGGTATGTAATGATTTATTAAAAATGACATTAAAAAAAATTAAAGAAAAGAAGAAAATCATTAAAAAGGCTCAAAAAGGGCCAAAAATTGAACAAAACCAGCCTTTTTTACCCTCTTTTTCTACAAATTAAAAAGGACTGATTTTAGAAATCAGTCCTTTTTTTAATACAAATATTTTTATTAAAGTTCTTTAACTCTTTCAACGTACTCACCGGTTTTAGTATTTACCCTTATTAATTCGCCCTCGTTTACAAATAAAGGGACGTTTACAGTAGCACCTGTTTCAACCGTTGCCGGTTTTAGCGTTTTAGTTGCCGTATCGCCCCGCATACCTGGTTCACTGTAGGTTACCAGTAAAACTATTTTATCCGGCAGTTCAACGCCCATTGGCTGGTCTGATTCACCATTGATGAGTACAGAAACTTCCTGTCCGTCTTTTAAAAACCTCGGTGCATCCACCATTGATTCAGGTACCGTAATTTGTTCAAATGTTTCCACATCCATAAAACTATAACCCGTATCATCTTTATACAAATACTGGTAGGTTTTCTTTTCAACCCTTACCGGGTAAATAACTTCCCCACTGTTCCAGGTAAGTTCAATGGTACGGCTGTTATCAACACCCTTTAATTTTGCCCACACTTTTGCGGCAGCACGGGCCGTTTTATTTTGACCAAATTCTATCACGGTGTACAAACTACCATCCACTTTGATGATAAGGCCTGAGCGCATGTCTGCTGTTGTTGCCATTTTATTTTTTTTATTTGCTAGTTAATTTTTATTGCATCCTCCTGCAATTATTTAATGTGGGTTGCAAAAGTAGCAATAGTAATGGTAAAACTAAAATATAAAGCAAGCAGTACTTTTTTATTCCAGACCGCCATTGCAAATAATTGGGCATAGTAAGTATCTTCCTTAACAGTTGCTTTGCATTTTTAAAATTATCTTCACAAAAAAAATAAACCGTGAAAAAAATTTTCCTGCTACTTGTTTTTATAAGCTGCACATTTGCTGTTACCGCACAAAAAGATTCCTCCGCTAAAAATATTACAAAATTTGAGAAAATTCCTTTTTTTTCCCTTCATACAGCGCCAGACAGTACTGTTTTTTCCAATAAAGATTTACACAAAAACAAGGCATTGATCATTATGTTTTTTAGCCCCGATTGTGAGCATTGCCAAAAAGAAACCAAAGAACTGAAGGCTTATAAAACGGAGTTAAAGGATGTTCAGATATTAATGGCTTCGCCCAG
>NZ_JACMOO010000264.1 GCF_014377975.1 Ferruginibacter sp. | reverse complement strand
AGCCATCGCCATTGCAGGTACCCGTTAGTGTAACCACTGCGTTATCAACTTTTGCTTCTGTGCCTGAATAGTTTTTACTCGAATCAATTAATGCAGCCACTTTCTTTTGTATCACAGCATCGCCTGAAGAATTATTACAGGCAGTAAAAGAAAAGGCTATAAGCGCAATGAAGAATATTTTCCTTGCAGGCTTCATATAAATAGTTGACATAATGCTAGATTTTATTGATTAACTAATTAATGCTTAAAAGGAGTAGGATCTTTATCATCTTTCGTTTGAGTACGTTTTACATAAAACGGCAGTATAACAGATACGATTGCTCCGTTGAAGAAACACAACAAGGTAGCCGCTGCAAACAGCTCTGGAGCAAGGCCACCTGTTTTGCTATGGATGGTGGTAGAGGGTGCATCCTTAAGTACTTTACTTGAAGGGCCAGACAGAATAAAACCACTATCCATTATCATCAGTAATAAAAAACAAAAAAGTACCGATAATAATACCCCCACGATAGTAGTTACTAGTGATGCAAATACAAGCCCACCCGTACTTTCATCGCCTCCCCTTATCTTACTTGCTTTAACAGTTGTAATAGCAATTGTAAAGAAAAACAAAAGGCTTCCAACATACAATATCCACGAAGCAGTATAGTCTGCCAACTTGATAAAAATGAATGCACAAATACAAAATAGTAATGAAGCTATTGCCCCTGCAGTGACAGTGAACTTCCAGTTTATTTTTTTGAACATAATTAATCAGGTGGCAATATCGTGCCGAATTGGAAAAGGCCGCACGGAAATCATCCTTCACTTTTATTTTCCTTTAATTGCCGTACTAATATTGCTTAAACCGGTTTCCACCTTTTAGCGTAAGAAGTTCTTTCTGAAGATTTTATTAATGTATAGGAAATGATTGTACTGTTAATGTGTAAAAGATGCAACTTCTTTAAATATTTATGTAATCAATTATGATCAAAACTCGCTCAACTTTTGGTTGTTTATATAAGTTGTTATTGTAAAAGGATAAACCATTTTTCACATAATTATTATTTTGGCATGAATCCATTTCGTGTATATGATTGTTTAGCTTTTTATGAAGGCTTGGTTATTCCCATGCATCGGTATAATAGAATTATTGCTTTTATTGATAGTAATTATCCTGAGCAAGATTATTAGGTGGTAATTTTTAAATGTGCGAATGGATTCAAATTTGATATCACATTAAATTAAATAGAGGGGCCATTCTTATTTGGATTATATACGATGGATTTATTAACCATACTTTTCGGGTAATTGATTTAAAGTAGTTATTACCGTGCCTATCTCTTCTCCAAAGTCCCTTTCTGTTAGTGAAGAGAAAAAAGATAATGATTTACACACCTTGATTTTTACCGAACAGTTAGTTTGTCGGAACTCATTAAAAATTAAAATATAAATATATGCAACACAATATTAAAAGTTTGATTGGTTTTAAAATGGCTGCCACAGATGGCGAAATCGGCGAAGTAAAGGAGTTTTATTTTGATGATGAAACTTGGGCTATCCGTTACCTGATTGTAGAAACCGGTAATTGGTTCTCTAATAAAAAAGTATTGATTGCACCCCAAGCGCTATTGGTGACACATTGGGCAGATAAAAACTTTCCGGTCAACCTAACTAAAGAACAGATAAAAACCAGCCCTGATATTGATACAGACCAGCCCGTTTCTCATCAGCAGCAAATTGAAATGTATGGCCATTATGCGTGGGAACGTTATGGTGGAAGCGGATTTTATGCAGGAGGTTCTGCAGCTGTAATGGATCTTCCCCCGGTTGTAGATGAAGAAATTATAAAGGAGAATGATGCTGCAAATAACCATGCAGATTATGATACGCATTTACGAAGCACTGAAGCAGTTTCCGGGTACTACATCCATGCTACCGATGGCGATATCGGCCATGTAAAAGATTTTATTATTGATGATACAACCTGGGAAATTACTGACTTGGTAATTGATACACAAAATTGGATTGGAGGGCATAAAGTGTTGATACCGGTTCGCCATGTTAAAGAAATACAGTCGTACGATTTTAAGATTATGCTGGACGTTTCTATGGCATTTATAAAAGATGAACCATCTTTTGATGAAACAACTTTAACTACCGGCAAATCCGTATAACCCCTCCTTAACCAGCTAATAACCATGCAGCGGCAATTTAAAAGCTTGCCAGCATACGGGGCTTGATACTTGTACGATCATATTTAATGAAAGAACAAAAGATATTGCATAAATTATACGAAGAGCTTGTGAAGCTTCAAAAGGAAATCATATCCTCCAACCTTAAATTGCTGGTAATATTAGAGGGCAGGGATGCCGCAGGCAAAGATGGCACTATCAAAAGAATTACAAAACACCTTAGCCCAAGGGAAACAAAAATAGTGGCATTAGGCAAGCCATCCGACAGGCAATCGCTGGAATGGTATTTTCAGCGTTATGTTGTTCATTTACCAATATCAGGAGAGTTTGCAATTTTTAACAGGAGCTGGTATAACCGTTCGGGGGTGGAAAAAGTGATGGGGTTTTGCACAGATGAAGAGTATAAAACTTTTTTTACCCAGGTAGGTTTATTTGAAGAAATGTTGGCTAATGCAGGCTTTATCGTACTGAAATATTACCTGGATATTAGTAAAAAAGAACAACAGGCAAGGCTGCTCGACCGCAAAAAAAATCCGCTGAAGCAATGGAAGATAAGCCCCATTGATGACCAGGCACAACACTATTGGAAAGAATATTCAGATGCCAGGGACAAGATGCTATCGAAAACAAATTTTAAGCATTCTCCCTGGTTTATAGTTAAGGCAGATGATAAAAGCAAAACCCATATCGCTCTTATTACACACCTTCTTAGCGAATTGCAATATCAAAACAAAGACAAAAAATTATTGTCAAATGATTATGGGGAAGTATTTCCCGCAAGCGGGAAAAATATAGCCGATAAGTTATATTGATTTTAGTAAAAAGGAATGTATAGCCTGATAGCAATCAGTATAAGTGCTGCAGTTCATCATTTTCCTTTCATGATGTTTGTAAGAGTTTTGACTAAGCGCCAAGTAAGCGTGTTGGTCATTTTAAAACACAGTTACCTGCCGGTTTAGTATAAGCTTTTATAATAAGTATTGATTTTCTTTTGTCAATATTTAGAAGGTATAAAATATAAATCTATTAATGAATAAGCCTTCAAACGAAACAACCTACAAAATAAATAACGGCAAAATTATTTCCGTTCGTGGCAGCGTAGTGGATGTTTTTTTTGAAAACGATTTGCCTGCGATCAATAGCTTGCTGCATACCGGAAAGGATAAAAATGTGGCAATAGAAGTATTGACACAATTGGATGGCCACAAGGTGAGGGGAATTGCGCTTACACCAACACAAGGGCTATCAAGAGGTATGATGGTGCAAGCCAGTGGTAAAGAATTAACCGTACCAATTGGTAAAAATATAATGGGGCGCATGTTTGATGTATTTGGCAATACCATCGACAAAGGCGAGCCGTTAAAAAACATGGAGCAGCGCAATATCCACCAAAATCCGCCAACACTTGCAAAGCGTTCCACAAAATCGGAAGTATTTATAACAGGCATAAAAGCCATAGACGTATTGATACCGCTGGAACGTGGTGGCAGCGCCGGTTTATTCGGCGGTGCCGGTGTTGGCAAAACAGTTTTGCTTACAGAAATGATCCACAATATGGTGGGGCATAATAAAGGCGTAAGTATGTTTTGCGGCATTGGCGAACGTTGCCGCGAAGGGCAGGAATTATATACAGAAATGAAAGAAGCTGGCTTGCTGAAAGACATGGTGATGTTGTTCGGGCAAATGAATGAGCCACCCGGTGCAAGGTTTCGCGTGGGGCACGCTGCACTAACCATGGCAGAGTATTTCAGGGATGACGAAAGAAGGGATGTGCTATTGCTGATAGATAATATCTTCAGGTTTATACAAGCAGGTATGGAGGTAAGCGGGTTGATGGGGCAGATGCCTTCCCGACTGGGTTACCAGCCAACAATGGGTACCGAGTTATCTAAGCTGGAAGAGCGCATAGCCAATACCGATACGGGTGCTATCACATCTATACAGGCGGTGTATGTTCCCGCAGATGACTTGACCGATCCTGCAGCGGTGCACACGTTTTCACATCTCTCTGCATCTATCACTTTGTCCCGTAAAAAAGCTGGTGAAGGATTGTATCCTGCCATTGACCTGTTGGAATCCAACTCTAAAATGTGCACGCCCGGCATCATCGGCGAAAGGCATTACAACCTTGCACAACAAATAAGGGAAACACTGGCACAATATAAAGAGCTGAAAGATATAATTGCCATGCTCGGTTTAGAACAATTGTCAGCTACAGACCGCAGCGTAGTAAGCAGGGCAAGAAAGCTGGAAAGATTTTTTACCCAGCCATTTTTTGCCACCGAACAATTTAGCGGCATCAAAGGAAAACAGGTAAGCCTGGAAGATGCTTTAAGTGGCTGTGAGCGGATATTGGCAGATGAATTTAAAGACTT
>NZ_JACMOO010000263.1 GCF_014377975.1 Ferruginibacter sp. | reverse complement strand
TTACAAAGTATTCAGAATTTAGGCATAATTGACAGTAATTTTTACCTGTTAAGAACGGGGGCGGATACCTCTTTGAAAACTATTACCACCCTTTATAATGCCACCGGGTACATTGAACAGAATTTACCTTTTAGTTACTTAACAGGTACAGCAGGAAAAGAAACTAATTCAACCGCAATACCTTCTGCCGGGTATTTAGAATACAATGCCAGCAACACACCAAGAGTAGTAACATTTACAGGATTAAGTAAGAAAGATGTGCTGGGTAATGTTTATAACAACACGCTAACAATACCGGCATGGGGTAGTAAAATATTAATAAACAATGGTACTACAGGCACATCAATAACACCCACAACGACAGCCCTTGTATCATCGGTTAATCCAACTTCATTTAATCAGTTGACTACATTTACAGCAACAATAAATACAACTTTAGCAACAGGTAGTATTACGTTTCGAGACGGCCTTGTAGCAATAGGTACCGGAGTTCTTTCATCCGGTATTGCAACGTTAAGTGTTTCTAATTTAACCGTTTCCTCACATAATATTACGGCGGTGTATGGCGGTGATGCAAGCTATTCCGGTAGGTTGTGATTTGCTTTCAACTTCAGCTCTTTGTACATTTGATAACAACGTTGTTTTCTACAACAACAATGTGGATATGTTGTGATTTGCTTTCAACTTCAGCTCTTTGTACATTTGATAACAACGGATGCGTTTCTAAAACGACATTCTCAATAGTTGTGATTTGCTTTCAACTTCAGCTCTTTGTACATTTGATAACAACTATTGCCTGTTGATGTAGTACCCATGTTGGGTTGTGATTTGCTTTCAACTTCAGCTCTTTGTACATTTGATAACAACTTCAATTTGGTGCCGGTGGTGTGGTTATGGTTGTGATTTGCTTTCAACTTCAGCTCTTTGTACATTTGATAACAACAGTTTACGGCAAAAGTCAATGTCAGCAAGGGTTTATCATTAATTGTACAGGGCGAAAAATCATTAAAATGCCTCCCGGTCATTTGACCGGGAGGCATTTTCTTTATCCTATTTATCTAAAATAGTTCCAATTGTTGGGGAACATCGCCACGCTCAGCCGTCTTTTGGCCATGAAATATCTCCATCATACCAAACTGTTTATCGGTAATTGTCATAATGCCCACTTTTCCTTTTTCCGGTAATATCTTTTTTACTCTGGCCACATGCACCTGTGCATTTTCCATACTGGCACTATGCCGCAGGTAAAGGCTAAACTGAAACATGGCAAACCCATCTGCCATAATCTTCTTCCGAAAATCACCAGCTATCTTTCGTTCCTTTTTGGTTTCGGTTGGTAAGTCGTAAAATACAAGTACCCACATAATGCGGTATGCGTTTAGGCGTTCACTTTTCATGGCATTTGTGGCAGCAGTAGTTTACGCTGTTCACCTGCATAGCATCGGGCAAGCGATACGGCTGTACGCTGCATGGCCACCATCAGCGGGCTTTTATCACCGTCAATCAGCACATCCAGCGTGGGTATTTTCAGCAGTTCTACTTTTAACTCCTGTGTTAGTGTAGCCACGGCAGATGTATTGTGAATTATGGTGCGTATAACCACATCCACGTAAGGTCGATAAGGTTCCATCATATCATCTGCAAGGCAATAGGCGTTGTACCGGTTACGGTGAAAAATACCATGGGTT
The DNA here is from genome assembly GCF_014377975.1 of Ferruginibacter sp. GTDB lineage: Bacteria > Bacteroidota > Bacteroidia > Chitinophagales > Chitinophagaceae > Ferruginibacter. The sequence continues at coordinate 6,521 of NZ_JACMOO010000263.1, read as the reverse complement.
GGTAATAAGCCGGCACCGGTAATAGCCCTGGCCATACCCGCCCGAACAATGGCATATCCATAATTTAATAAGTTATTGGGTGCTGTGCCATCCCGCTTTCTGTAAAAGTTCCACGAGGGTGGAAAAAGGTTTTGCCAGTAATGGGCAGCAGCCACGGCTTCATTGTTGCCTTCGTCACCACTTCTTACACTGGCAGCCAGGCTGGTAAGCAGGTTGTATTTACCCTCCCACTTTTTTATCACTGCGGCCTGGTTGCTGATTTTTGCCTTTACTGTTTGCTGCCACAGTTGTTTTTTCAGCGGCTCACTAGCTTCTATCTGTGCCCTGAACCGTTCACTTTGCAGTATATTACTTTCCAAAGGCATTAGTAAACCGGTAGGGTGGTGGGTATCGTTACAGGTAATTACGGCAACATTAGCACTTACCAGTTTATCAAGCAGGTAATGTGTAAGGGTTATTTGCTGATGCTCCAGCACAAGTATGCCAAGGTCTTCAATAGGTACAGTTTTATCGGGCTTATCTTCCATGCCTTTGATATGACCGTAACTTACTACCATCTGCTCATTGCTGAACTTTAGGAAGCAAGCATTTTCTATGCAGATGGTGCGTTTGATCATAAGCCGTTTTTAGTTAATCCTAATTCAATTGCTTTTTCTTTATCCCAGCAGCCATTTGGAAACTCCCAATAAGGGACTACTTTTTTGCCAAGTTTATCTGTAAAAACTTTGATACATCGTTGCCAAGTTTTAGTATCCCCATATTTGATAGTTTCTGTTTGTTCTTTTAGCTCAAGATTATTAAAGAGTGATCTGCTGTCAGCTTCAGTTATTTTTATGGAATCTGCTTGAGAGAGTTGCTGAAATTTAATTTCGTTTCTACTTGGATTCATGTCCTTGACAATATGTAGAAGGGGCATTATTGATTGCATGTTTGTCCAATCAATTTCGTCCATTTGCTCTTTTGATAAATTTTGTACGGGTAAATACACCAAATCATTTTTTGACAACGTAAAAATCAATTCAGATTCAGGTTTAGAAATGAATTTTGAATAATCAAGTTTATCAGGTTTTTCAAATGAAGCTATCCTTGCAGCATCAAGTAGTTTCAAAAACGCAATACTTCGTTTTGCATCTTTTGTTGTCTCGTTTTTGTCTCTAAAAAAGTATGTCATAAAAACATCGCTTGCATAAACATACCTACCTTTAGTAATTTCATATAGTTCAAAAGAAAAAAGCTGGCTGGATTTTTTAACTTCAATAGGTGTTTTTGATAAAAAAAGAGGTGAAGTGAAATAGGTTTGTTTTAATGCTTCAAAATCCCTTTCATTTAATTTTTCCTTTATTTTTTTTGTTGTTTCGTCTTTTGCATACCATATCTTATCATAATCATTCCAATCAAAATCAATTAACTCTACCCATTTATATGCCTTTTCGTTCCTCTTCATTTTGTCTTTATGGTTATCCAATTGTACCCTAACTTCATATATGGCATTGCTGTACAATGAAAGAGTTTCGACATCTCTTTTTAGTTTGTCCTTGTCTTTTTTTTCTATATCCAGTTTGTCAATTGCTACCTTTTGTTTATTTACATACTTAAGTCTGTAAAGTGCTAATCTTTTTATTCTTGGGTCTGCAATCTTTTCAATAACATCAGCCTTGTTCAAATCCATTGAAAGACCCATTGGTCTTGAAGAATGTTCTTTATCTGAATATGTAGAAAGCCATTGTAAAGAATCTTTAGTTTGCGAATTGATGAGCAACTTATTTTCTTCAATTTCTTTTAAAATTGCCTTGCTATGCGTTTTACATTTTTCATCATCTAAGGTATCATGTTCGTATTTACTAAAAAGAGGAATAAGTATATCCTGATATTTCTTTTTTAATACAGTCTCTTTAATTATTTCTTCTATTGATTTAAAAAACACACGTGTTTGACCCTGGTTCTCTTTTTTGTCTTTCAGGATTTGTGGAATTAATTTGTTGACAAAAGTTCTACCTCCTTCTACAAAATAATTCTTTTTTGCATAATTGGTTTCCTTATGCAATTCGCCTCTTATTGATGCTATTTTGTTAGGCTTAATATCTTTATTAACTCTATGTTTTGAAGGGCTAATAAGTAGCCTCGTATTTTTATGAGAGATAACGACTTCACTTAAAGCGTTTCTTATATCTGGTATAAACCTATCTTCAATCCAAGGTGTTTTAAATTTTTTACTGCTCTTACCAATACATACATCAGCTTTCAATGAACTATATTTTGCTTTTTTGCTATCATCACTTTCTTGGTCGGCACTGTTAATTGCATTTAGTGTATTGATGTATTGAATGTGATTTTGTTTGGTGCAAGCAATAATTATTGCATCCATCGCATGATGTCGATGGTCAAGCCTTTTTGAATAACCTTCAAACACCTCTCTATCTTCATAGTTGCCAGTTTTATTGTTGTACTGTTGGGTAAAATGTGTTAAACTTTTTGTTTCAAATGCTTCTTCACTGGTTGAGTAGCCGTAAGACTTTATTTTCTGGTTAATGGTTATTGTGTTTTCTTTTATCAATGTTTCTAATTCCGAATGTATTTTTTTAAGTTCTTCAATATCTCTTATTTCAATAAATTTTTTGCCAGTTGGAATTTTATAAACTTCAAAACCATTTGGATTATCTAAAACGCTCTGAATATTATTAAACATTACTTGTTGTTCAGCAAGCGTTTTTAGCTTAATTGATTTCTTGCCGGTTGGTATTTCAAAATTCTCAAAACGGCTACGCATCAATTCTTTCATGATGTCATTCAAATGCCAACGGTCTCTTAAAATATCTGTTACAGCACCAGATGTTACCCATACTTTTTGCGCACCCACTAATTCACTTAACTTTTCTTTTAGCTTTTTATTGATGTACTGAGTTTCATTAAGCGTTCTATTAATTGGATCTTCGGGTATTTCTTTACGCAATAAATTGGTTTGTTTTCCACCTTTTGGAAACATAGATTTTACATGGCTTTCCCATTCCTCTTTTGAAATAAGGGTGAACTCGTTGTTACCCACCTTTACTTTTTCTTCTAACCTTTTGCTAACAATAAACTCATAAGCAGTTCTATTGCCATTATTTGCTTTAGCTTGGTTTACTTCTCTCCAGGTAATGACCTTATTTGCATAAGAGTTAAGGAAGTATCGTTCTCTAGGGATAATGTGTTCAATTTCTACGACTTTGCCCCTTGCAAAAACATCAGTAAAGGGTATTGGCTGATTTGTGTATGGACATTTAAAATTTTGTTCAAGCCACATTAGATATTTTTTAACTTCTAGTTGAGTTGGTTCGCTTAACCTATACTCCTTAGATTTTACTTTATATTCTTCAGCATTTTTAAATCTTACCACATCTTCAATAATTTTTATTTTATTGATATTGCTATTGTTAGATGTTTCGGTTTCAAGATTTGCATTCTTCAATTTCTCTGACCATGTTTTAACGTCTTTTGGTATAGCATCTTTCCCTTCTTTTAAATCGGCTTTTAATTCCCTTAGCATCTGTTTTGCCCATTCATTTTTCTTAGCTCCTTCATTCATGCCTTCCCATATTTGTTGTCTTTCATCCATACTCGCTTTCAGTTCTCTACTTAATTCAATCCTTACTTCATCAAATCCATATTTCTGCTGAATATCATTTACAACAGATATTGTTTCGTTCACTATTTTTTCAACAATTGGGTTGTTCATGCTATGCCTTTCAACAGGCTTCATTGTGCCAATTGGAGAACCTTTTTTAGTAGAATGTGAGCCATACCTCACGGCAGTTGCTTCCCAATAGTTCAGATAAGTAAAGTCGCCTGCGGTATTAAATTTTGAAAGTCTAAGTCGGGCTTTTTTGTCAGGAATAAATTCTTTCAGACTTTCCAATTTTTCGTCTTTGTCTTTTGCTTTTTCTTCATTACTTGTATTAAGGGCTAAAAGTGAATTGACTTTCTCCGTTGTTTTATCTGTGATGTATTTGCCATCACTCATTAATGGTAATATTTGTCTGATAGCTTTTGCAGAAAGGCTACCCATGCCAGCATCGTCAAATTTTAAATTGGCTAACTGAAAACAAATGTCTTTATCAAATGCAAAATGATTTTCAATAATGGTCGCAACTTTGTTTGCATCACTATTTGTTATATCATAAATTATCTCCCAAAGTAGTTGAAGGTTTGTTATTTGTTGTTTGTCTGAATGCATTTGGTTAAACCAATCTGCTGGCTTAGTTGACAATATATTTTGTAAAGAGACCTTTGTATTGTTTCCTTTTAGTTTAATGTCTTCGTAGGTGCCATCCTTTTTTTGTTTTCTGAAATTGTAATTGAAAAAAGCAACTGTCATTTCGCCTGTGTCTTTATCAACTACTTCTACACCCTTTTTTAGTCCTAAATCATTGATAGCAAAACTTCTCCATGACAACGTTTTACTCATTTGCAGTGCATTGTAGAATAAGCCTTTTACTTGTGGTATTGTTTTGCCTATGTATTTTTCAAAATCATTTGAATTAGAGAATAGATCAAGTCTTTCACTTTTAATATGCAAAAATATTCTGGCGTTATTTATTTGCTGCCAAATTTTAAATTCTTGAAATAAAGGATGGCTTCTTGGGATAACAGTTCTGCCTATATGCTGCTCAACAATTTCTTTTTTGCCAGTTCCCTTAATAGCCTTTTCTTTTTTAACCTTAACCTTTTCAAAAGGACATTGTCCCTTATTCTTGGCTTGTTGCCAAGGGCGTTGGAAGAAAATGATTTTATCTTTTATCAAGCATTTCAATTGTTCCTTATTGCCATCTTTCTTCAACACATCATTTAAGATTGCTTGATAATCTTTGAAAGCAACTTTTACAATTGCTTCTATATCCAATTTTTCAAAGAAGTCTATATGGTATTTGTATTGGAAGTCTAAAATCTTATCCAATTCGTCCTCGTACCATCTTCTATTTACCACTTGATTTCTTATCCGTGGGATTGATTGGTTTTTATAAAAATTTTTATAGAAAAAAGAGCCAACTGTATATCCTGCTTCACACCATTCAGTTAAGGTTTTTTGCAGTGATTGATACTTGTAATTCCAATCAGTAGGGTCAGGGACTGTAAGGGTTATTTTATAGTATTCCGCCAGAATAACTTTTCCTTTTTTATCTTGTTTAATCTCAGGCTTTTTAACTGTAACAAAATCACCTTTTTTTAAGTCAATTACTTTTTTGAAAAGAATGCCCTCTAATTCAGTAACAATTTTTTTATTTTCTTCATCACCAAGGTTATAGGGCTCATCAAATCTTATCTTGATAGAAACCTTATAATATTTGATTTCGTCTTTGTTTGTTTCATCAACTATGGCAATTTTATTTGCTTCGTCAACTTCTAAGACTTCAGCAACATAATAATCAAACTTTGGTTTTTCTTCCTTAGCGAATCTATCGCTACTATAACCTCTCGTTTGATTCAAATGGGACAATATTCTACCCAATTCATTCAATGAAATTGCCTCTTTTACGGCCTTATCTCTTAACTGATAGATAGCTTTCCCAATATCGTTATTCTCTCCTCTTTTTCCTTTTTCATTTGTGAAATAAGCCTTATCGGGGTTCATGCCAATAAAATCCAAAACCCTTCCCAATTTGTCCCTTCGTAGTTTATATCGGCTTTTCATTCGTCTAACACCTCTCTTAACTCTTCTATTGGCTGTAGGTGTAAGTGTACTTCCTTTTGGGTCATTAAGTGTAAGCCCTTTATCAAATCTTTCGGTATCCTGTGCTATAATTCTTACACCAACAGCATCTTCATAAATGCCTATTCGGTTGTTGTTAATATCGGTTTCTGCCTCTTTACCTGTAACGTCATTTACATTTTTTTCATCAGTGGCCTCTACAATAGCCCATCCGATAGAAGTTGTTCCAATGTCTAGTCCAAGAATTTTTTTCATATTATTTTGTTTAATAGTATTTATTCCTAATTTTACAACGAAGCAAATCACAATAAGATTTTATCGTTGTGAAAACATCTAAAGCGGCGCAAGTCGCTTTTTTTATTTGACCTTTCAGTGTTACCCAATTATCATATAATCTTTTCCTCAAAATAATGATTTTACACATATAACTAACAATACTGGTTACATATTTTATGTTTTTTTAAACCTCAGATATTTTATTCAGCCCCTTTTCTTGCAATTAACGTCTTTGTAAAGGGACGCTGCGTAAACAAAAAGTAAAAATCAGCTTGCCACAATACCATTACTTCCGCTCAGTGGCTCCGATTGTGTGATTTCCTTTTTACATCTATAGCTTACCAATACTCAACAAGTATATCGGCAAAACCTTAGATAAGGGCAAACCTTACCCCAGGTAAGGCCAAAAGTAGCCCTAGGTAAGCCCAAAAGTAGCCCTAGGTAAGCCCATAAGTAGCCCTAGGTAAGCCCATAAGTAACCCTAGGTAAGCCCATAAGTAGCCCTAGGTAAGCCCATAAGTAACCCTAGGTAAGCCCATAAGTAACCCTAGGTAAGCCC
>NZ_JACMOO010000262.1 GCF_014377975.1 Ferruginibacter sp. | reverse complement strand
TTATATTGTTTTGTTTCTGGCAATTTTTTACCATTCTGCATTGGGAAGTTCCAGAAGCATGTGGTTGCAGCACTTGTAATAGTGATACCTCTTTCCTGTTCCTGGGCCATCCAGTCCATAGTAGCGGCACCATCATGCACCTCTCCAATTTTATGATTTACCCCGGTATAATATAATATACGTTCGGTGGTAGTGGTTTTACCGGCATCAATGTGAGCCGCAATACCAAAGTTTCGTTGATAACGTAAATCTGCCATTTTATTTGAATTAAAAATTTAGTATTGAAAATTTATTTGTTAAAAACTGCACCCATTTTTTAACGGCTGTTTTTTTATTTTTGTAACCAGCCATTGAATTACAATTCAGCTTCATTGGCGTCGCACTCTTGTACTATTTTTCTATATTGATCTTTGATGCCTGGTTCTTAGCAGGGCATTAAACCCGAAGGTAGTGGGTTGCTTTAATTTGATGAATGTACTCTCATAATATGCTAAATAAATTACAGCGGCCATCCTTAACATCCTTTCTTGCTGAACTTTTTAGCGCGGCAAAGGTATGTGTTTTTCTGTAACAAAAAATGTAAAACTAATCTGTATTAAGTATCTGCTCTACCGGATGGGGACTATCAAAATAATAAATAACGGCGCCTGCTAAAATAATTCCGATTCCTATTAAACTTTCTACCGGCCTTTCAATAATTGTAAAAATAAGTACCCAGGCATTAAACAGTAAAAATATAATTTGCAACAATGGTTTAAACGGACTTCTGAATGTGCCCGGTTGCCGGTTTTTTAAAAATAAACTGGTAGCCACTGTTAAGGAAGCCATCAGTTGAAGAACAAATCCGGCGTACAGTAATATTTTTTCAAAACTTCCGGTTAGCGCAAGTAAGATACTTATAAAAACATGCAGCCATATTGCTGTAACAGGAATACCGTGGGTATTTTTTTTAGCAAAGGGCTGCCAAAGCTTATACTCTTTTGCCATAGCCATCGTTACCCTTGGGCCTACCCATAAATACGAGCTAACGGTAGCAATTAACTGTATGGCTATAAATATACTTACCCATTTACCACCGGTGCTTCCCAACAGGTTATCAAAAGAAATAAAAGTTACTTCTTCTTTACCAACCAGCTGCGTTACGGTAGCATTTTTCAATAATACAAATTGAAAAAGTATATACACAATGGCTACAAACAACGTACTTCCAATCAAAGCCCTGGGCAGATTTTTTGCAGGATCCTTAATTTCATCTACAACGTAGGCTGCTGCATTCCACCCTATGTAAGCAAAGCCAACATATATCATCGAAACTGCGAAGCCCGGTTTTAAAATTTCGCTTTTCCAGCTATTGCTAAAATTTACTGCACTGTTGGTATTACCAGTAATAAAAAAGCCCAGTACAATAAGGCAAATAATAAAAAGTACTTTTATTACTGTTGAAATATTTTGAAACCGGCTGCTATGGCGGATTGTAAAACTATGCATCAACCCAATTAATACAATAATACCAATTGCCAGCCACATATTATTTTGCAATCCAAACGGAGAAAGATATTTGGTAAAAGCCATGGCGGCTAAGGCGACCGGCGCAGAAAAGCCGACTGTAAGGCCGGCCCATGCGGATAAATAACCTAACAAAGGATGAAAAACCCTTGACAAATAAATATAGTCTCCTCCGGATTCTTTAAAATGTGTACCCAGTTCTGCATAAGCAAAAGCACCAAATAACGCCAGTAAACCACCTGCAAGCCACAGCAATAAAATACTCCAGGTATTTTGTACTGAAGCTAACTGAAACCCAACACTTGTAAATACCCCTGTACCGATCATGTTGGCCACCACAATGGCAGAGGCGGTGTAAATACTTATTTTTCTTTTCAAAATCTGCAGAGAATATTTGGTAAAGGGGGTAATATTTTCAGGAAGATAAACAATAAAATGGTTGAAAGATCACCAAAAAAAAAGCTACCCTTGATGAGAGTAGCCTTATAAAAATTATTTTGTTATTCTTAAATTCTAAAGTGAGCAAACGCTTTATTAGCTTCAGCCATACGATGTGTATCTTCTTTCTTTTTATAAGAAGCTCCTTCACCTTTGCTGGCTGCAACTATTTCATTTGCTAATTTATCAGCCATACTGCGACCATTGCGATCACGGCTGTATTTTACCATCCATTTAATGCTTAAAGAAACTTTTCTATCCGCACGAACCTCTGCAGGAATCTGAAACGTAGCACCACCAATACGACGGCTACGAACTTCCACTCCAGGAGTAATATTGCTTAGAGCCTTTTTCCAGATTTCATAACCATTGTCACCTGTTATTTTACTTACTTTATCCAAAGCATCATAAAAAATAATATATGCACCACTTTTTTTTCCAGCCCACATTAAATTGTTTACAAAACGGGTAACTAATCTATCATTGAACTTAGGATCTGGTGCTAAGGGTATTTTTTTTGGTTGTGTTTTACGCATTGTTATATATTTTTTCTCCCACCACGAATAAACGGACGATTGAAATTTTATGAATTATTTTTTAGCTTTTTCTTTTTTGGTTCCGTATTTACTACGGCTTTGCTTGCGGTCTTTAACACCTGCTGTATCCAAACTACCACGAACAATATGGTAACGTACACCCGGCAAATCTTTAACCCTTCCGCCACGGATCAATACGATACTATGTTCCTGTAAATTGTGTCCTTCACCAGGGATATAGGCAATAACTTCAATTTTATTGGTTAACCGTACCTTGGCTACCTTACGCAAAGCAGAGTTTGGTTTTTTAGGCGTAGTTGTATACACCCTTGTACAAACACCACGACGTTGCGGGCATGCATCCAAAGCTCTTGACTTACTTTTAGCTTTAATAATTTCTCTTCCTTTTCTAACTAATTGTTGTATTGTAGGCATTGTGAACCCTTTATTTTTGGACGGCAAAGGTAGCGTTTATGATTTAAAATGAAACACTATTTTACAAATAATTTATTTTTTTTTATTCGCTGTTAAAAACGGGAAGGTTTTTACCGGAAAATCACTTTCTGGGTAAATGTTTCCTGTGTATTTAAATTGGTCAGTTTTATAACGTATAGCCCCCTTTTTAATTGACCAGAACTACTAATTTGAATTACATTTAAATCACTGAGGTTTTTCAGTTCCCTTAACGGTTGATTCAACAGGTTTAATATGGTTATATTGAACAGATCATTTTTAGGATTGATAAAACTAATATTTATTATATCGTTGGCAGGATTGGGGTATATCCGAACGCCCCCTGATTCCGTAGTTCGGGAAACCTCAACGATATTGCTATAAGTGAATGTGCCGTCGTTGTTTTTCCACTTCAGTCTGTAAAAGTTTTTAAATGCCGGGCGGGTGTCTGTAAAGAGGTACTGCTGCAACGGAGTTGCCGCAGTGATTTTTACAGAGCCGATTTCTTTAAAATTTCCATCGCCGGAATTTTTTTCTATTTCAACATATTTTGCTGATGGAATGATTGCTAATTGCCAGCTTAACAAAATATGGTTTGCTACAAAATTTCCATTAAAATGTTGCAGATAGATGGGCAGTACCTGATTACAGGAGCCATCCAGATGATAATTGTAGGTTCTGTTGATACAACCTGTTCCTAAAATAAAATGACAAACATAAAAGCCTGTATCAGCGTACGTAACAAATGGAATATAAATGCTGGAAGCACTACTCAGGTAAAGACTGTCGGTGCTGCTGTACTGTGCCTTTTTATACCATGTAAAGTTTGCGTTGTACACAGTATCCATCCTCAGTGTAGTTGCTACCTGATAACAATTATAGGTATTTACAATAGCGTTATTTGCCAACGGCAATACACTAGCATCCGCCAATGCTGCATTACCGCAGGCGTCCAGCGCCCTTAACCTTACCAGTGTATAATTGGTTCCGTTATTAATAGAAAAATCAGGGCTGGCCTGGGGGGCTGAGATTATGGATGGTGCTGTGGGTGAACTTCCAATAATTTCAAAGCTAAACGGCCCTACGCCATTTGAAATGATGGCTTTTAAATTAAATCCATCGCTATCGCATTGATAGGCTGAGGATCTACTTAAATCGGGGAAATGATATGGTTGTATAACCACCGTATCCTGATAAAAAATATTACATCCGTCACTTGCCTTGTATTTTACCATATATGATCCTGGTGCTAAATCCTGAAAAGTATATACACCGCCCAATACAATATCAGGTAAAACCGAAGGAGATAATACAGTGCCATTGTGTGAAACTATTTTCACAGACAAATATCCCATATTGGTTGAAGCAGTACTAATGATATCTCCGGAGCCGTTCGGATAAGTGCCACTTGGACACTTGCCTTTAGCTGAAATAGAATGTGATAAAAAGCTGGCAGTTGCTCCTAAATTAACAGAATCTTGTTTACCACAACTATCTGTTACAATCACTGTGTAGTTTTGCCCTGTTACTGTACCCGGAATACTATCTATACTAAATTGATTGCTGTTATAATTACCTGAAAAAAGTACACTGTGCGTATAGGTGTAAATTTTTAGATTCACCGGTAAAACACCCGATAGTACCGACACAGTAAATTTTGCAAAGTTGTAGCTGCAGGATTTGTTGGAAGTGACACTAATATGGGCAGGCAAAGGAAGTGACGTAAAACAACGCACGATGGTGGTATCATTACAGCTGTCTTTAATTTTAATACAATATTTTCCATAAGCCAAACTATCAAACCTGCCGTTGCTGTTACAGATTATTTGTACCCCATTGCTATCACTGAGACAGTAAATGGGACTGTTTAAATTTTGCTGGCCGGTTATCTGCGCAGAAAAAGTACTACAGGTATATTTTAAAAATTGAACGGAATTATCAACTGACGGCATATTTGCGTTAACGGTGATACATGTAAAAAAGGAAGTATCCGGACAATCATTTTTTGCCTTTACACAATAACTGCCGTAGGGAATATTATTAAAAATGCCGGTACTATCGCATGCTATAGATGAATCGGAAGCGTTGTATAGGCAAAACAACGCATTTTTTATATTATTTGTGTTGATAGTTAGCGTAAAATTTTTACAGGCTTTATTAGACGCATTTAAACTCATGTCGTTTGTGATTGTTTTTGATCCAGCGGAAAAACACCTTACAAAAGTTGTATCATAGCAGGAATCATATACGTGAACACAAAATCTTCCGATAGAAAGACTATCGAAATTGCCGGTACTATTGCAGCCAATCAAAGAATTGGTGCTATCGTAAAGGCAATAACTTGGGCGGGTTAAACTATCACCACCCACTGTAATACCAAAGGTATTACAGGTAATATAATGCGGGGTAAAACTGGTTGGAACTATCGGTACAGGTCTTACAGTAGCAAAGCAGGTTGAGATGGTGGTATCCCGGCAACCGTCAGTAACTTTTATACAATAACGGCTATAGATAAGATTATTAAAAACACCTGTTGAATTACATACAACCTTTGTATTTGTTGAATCATACAAACAATAGTTAGGATTAGTCAACCCATATTGTCCGGTAATACTGGCGGAAAAAACCGAACAGGTTTTATTCGCTATTAAAACAGAATTGATAATTCCTAACGGCGGATGAGCATTTGTAAAACATCTGATGATCGTTGTGTCAGTACAGTTGTCATGTATCTTGATACAATAATTACCATAAGTAAGATTGGTAAAAATACCAGTAGTATTACAACTTAATTGATTATTAGCACTATCGTATAAACAAAAACCAGCTGTATAATAATTGGTAACGCCAGATACTGTAGCTGTAAAACTGGTACATGATTGAGAAGTGATGATCACACCATTAACAGACGGCTGAATAATAATTTGTGCAGGAGCACTTTTAATATCTCCACAACTATCTTCGGCTACCACCGTAAAATGTGTTTGCCCTAAAAGTGCAAATTGAAAGTTGGGGTTTAACGACCAGACAGTGTCACCCTGCGAACGAACAATACCATAGTGAAAACCCGGAATTCCTCCGATGGTACTAATATTTCCCCTGCTGTCAACCACTTTTATAAATCCCGATGCGGAGTCACAGGATATTTTATTGAAATTGTAGGAATCAATCCACCAGCTATACCCATTCACCGTTATGTTTCGGGTTTGAATACCACCGCAGGAGTCAGTAAGGCGTATGGAATAATTTCCTGCGGATAAATTATTAAATACACCGTTGCTGTCTACAGTACCTACTCCCATTGGGGATGGTGCAACAATTGTAAAAAGAAAAGGAGATCTTCCAAATTGCTGGCCTTGCGCCTGTATACTCCCGTTATTAACCCCATCACAACTTACATCTGTTTTATTAAGTCCAAACCTTGGATCCTGGTAAGATCCCGGAACAACTAATCCTGATTGTGTATAAGAACAATTGGACACAATATCTGTAATTAAAACAGAATATACACCAGCCGACAACCCTGTAAGGGAATCAGAAGTCGTAAAATTGGAATTAACGGGTCCAAAAGTCTTATACTTATATGAGCCGGATCCACCACCTGAAAAAACTTTTATTGATCCTGTTGCAGCGCACCGGGATTCATAAGTTTTAAAAGTTGCTGTTATGGAGCAGCTCTGGCCTACAGCGATTTTTGGAATGATCAAAAAAGAGGTTAGTACTAGAATTAAAAACAAGTAGATATTTCGCATTTTTCATAGTTTGATAGAGCCGTACCGCTTCCAACATTTTCAATTTACGGGCCATGAATGCAACGCTATTTTGGACAATTTATTGGCTAAAGATTTATTTTACGTACATATACCCAACAGTAATTTTGCCTACATGTGTTCAAAAAACGCAAATACATATAACTGTTTTAAGAACTAGAACAGATAGAATGATCACCGGTTGATTTTAGTAAATCAATGGATTAAAATAACCTGAATTCAGTGAGGTAATTTATCACTTAAAAGCAGGAGTTTTTCACTTCTTTTTAGAGAGAATAAACTGAGAATTCTATAGGTAATATAGATATGAATACGAATAAACTAAAAAAGCCTTTACGTAGTAAACGTAAAGGCTTAATTAAATAAATATGGCAGCTACCTACTCTCCCGGTTGGAATACCAGTACCATCGGCCATAAGGGGCTTAACTTCTCTGTTCGGTATGGGAAGAGGT
>NZ_JACMOO010000261.1 GCF_014377975.1 Ferruginibacter sp. | reverse complement strand
CTGTGCCGATGAAAAAGACCAGCTATGGTTGATCAGTAAAAAGAAAAAAATTACTGTCTTGCTCAAAGATTTCCAGGGCCACAGATTGAATGGCCCAAACGACTTGTGGGTGGATGCAAAGGGTGGTATTTATTTTACAGACCCATATTATCAACGTGATTACTGGGATAGAAAAAAGCCGGATATAGAAGGTCAGAATGTATATTATTTGCCTAAAGGTAACAAAGCGGCTTTTATGGTTGATAGTGCATTGATGCAGCCCAACGGTATTGTGGGTACGCCCGATGGAAAGTATTTGTATGTTGCAGATATCAAGGCCAACAAGACGTACAAATATCAAATTAAAGCTGATGGAAAATTAATGCACCGGCAGCTTTTTGTGGCGCAGGGTTCTGATGGAATGACATTGGATGAGCAGGGAAATCTATACCTGGCCGGACGTGGGGTGACCGTGTTTGATATAAAGGGCAATAAAATTGGGAACATCCCTGTTCCTGCTGAATGGGTAGGCAATATTTGTTTTGGTGGTAAAAACAAACACATGTTATTTATAACAGCATCCGAAGCGGTATATACTTTGCAAATGCGTGTAAAAGGGGTGGAATAAACAGAATACTGAAATGCGCTTTCGTGTAGGAATAATTAGGAGGCGAGTTTTTACCTCTTCTGCATCCCTTCGGAATGAAAGTAGTAAAAAAATTTTTTTCTGCCACACTAAATATTTCCGGGTAACAGTCAATTTTAACCTAGTGTGGCTAGGTGATAAATCCCCTAATTTTTAAGCAACCGTCCCTTGCAAACAAAAAGGTTTCCGCAAGGCTATTTCGGCAAGAAGATAAATTTTAAAAAAAAGCTGTCTATAACAATTTTTTCAAATTGAAAAATAGTTCCTGTATCTTTTGCGAAACATACCATCCAGCATTGCCTTACAGGTTCAAAATTTTAAATTTTAAAAATGATATTTAATAAACTACCTATTTTAAAAACATCTGCCTTCTTTTTAATAGTGATATTTTTTTCCTGTAAAAAAACACCTGCAACCCCCATGCCGCCGGTAGATCCGGGGGGAGGAGGTACCGTGCCGGATTCAACCATTACCCCAGGAAAAGATCCCGCTACAGCAAACACTATCGGCTTTTTTTTAGACGACTGGCAGGCTAAAACCTTTACTGCGCCTGCATACACAGAAACAACAATTACGGTCAGTGCCACCAATACGGTAACGGTAGACGCTACTGATATTATTACGAAAATACCTTTATCCGAATTTGGCCACAATGCAGTTTGGTGGATGGGGCCGGTGGCGGGCGATGCAAGATTTATTGAACCCATCACAAACCTTCATCCGCATATCATCCGTTTTCCGGGTGGCAGTTCCAGCGATGCCTATTTTTGGAATGCTGCACAAGGTATTAACCCTGCCGGTACCCCTGCCATGTTTACAAAAGAGGATGGTACCACCGAGCCTTCCGGATTCAGTTATGGCAAAACAAATTATAACTGGCAATGCAACCTGGATAATTATTATGCCATGTTGCAGCAAACCAATAACAAAGGCATCATTACCATCAATTATGGATTTGCCCGGTATGGCACTGGCGTTAACCCGGTGGCGGATGCAGCCCATCTTGCCGCCGATTGGGTACGTTATGATAATGGCCGTACACAGTTATGGGAAATTGGTAATGAAAATTTTGGTAACTGGGAATGGGGATATCGTATAGATGTATCTGCTAATAAAGACGGGCAACCGGAATTACTAACCGGCGCACTGTATGCCACCCATTTTAATGTGTTTGTAGATTCAATGCAAAAAGCGGCTGGCGAAATAGGTAAAACTATTTACATTGGAGCAGTTACCGCTGAAGCACCTTCGCCCGAATCCTGGCAAACCAATACCCGCAAAACCTGGAACGCAGGCATGATGCCGGGGATTAATAACAAAGCTGATTTTTTTGTGGTGCATAATTATTTTACACCTTATCAAACAAATGATAATGCCAATATTATACTATCATCGGCATTATCGGTTCCTGCTGTTATGATGGAGTATGTAACACAAACATTACAATCGTATGGGGCAACTATTAAGCCGGTTGCAATGGATGAATGGAATATGACTTCCAATACACAAAAACAGCAGGTATCTAACACTAGCGGTGTTTTTGCGGTGCTGGTGATGGGTGAAGCACTAAAAAATAAGTATGGCATGTCTGCCCGCTGGGATCTGTTAAACGGCTGGAATAACGGCGATGACCACGGCCTTTTTAGCGCTGGTGATGAACCCGGAATAAATAAATGGAGTGCACGTCCAAGTTTTTATTACCTGTATTACCTGCAAAAAATGTTGGGCGACAGGTTAGTGAATGCAACAGTGGCAGGCAATAATATGGTGAAAGCATATGCATCAACCTATACATCCGGCGAGGTAAATGTTACGCTTGTTAACACCTCTGCTACTGCACAAACAGTAGAAATTAAAATGAAAAATTTTTATAGTGGCAGCCGCTTTTACTGGTACAGCCTGGAAGGTAGTAATGACAATGGCGCATTTTCAAGAAAAGTTTTGGTAAACGGTAATGGACCTGCCGGCGATGCTGGCGGGCCCGTTACATACGCTTCATTAAAAGCATTTTCGTCAATAACAACCGGCGGTATAAAAGTTTCTATACCAGCCCTGGGTGCAGTAATGATGGTAGTGGATAAAAAATAGCTACAAGAAACAGGCGATAAAGAAGATTGTGTCAAAAGTGATATTTCACATAAAATAACCAAAAACGTTTTGGTACATTCAGTTGTGTTTTTTATTTGTTGTATTGTTGGGGAGAAATAAACTACCTGCTAACCCAGTCTTTTTTATAAACTATATTCCCTATACATTTGCCTGTGAAAAAACTGAAAGATCTGCAACACAAAAATACTATAGACCATTTGAGCCGGATAAGGACAATTGAGCCAACCGATAACGCTGCCATCGCAACAATTATAAGGAGTACCCTGGCTGAGTTTGGCGCCAACCATCCCGGAACGGTTTATTACGATGCAGAAACTGACTATTTGTTTGAGTTGTTTCAAGAGCCCCGCGCCATATATTTTATTGCAATGATGAACGATGAAATGGCAGGCGGCGGTGGAATCTATCCAACAAAAGGCTTACCGGAAGATACCTGTGAATTGGTAAAAATGTATTTGTTGCCTGTGGCAAGAGGTAAAGGCATCGGCAAAATGATTATTGATAAATGTTTGGAAGAGGCAACCGCTTTGGGGTATAAAAATATCTACCTTGAAACAATGCCCGAATTACAGCAGGCAATAAAAGTGTATGAAAAATTTGGCTTTCAATATTTAAATGGCCCGTTGGGAAACAGTGCTCATTTCGGCTGCTCCAAATGGATGTTAAAAAGTTTATAGATCAATTGTTAAGAGTCATTATTCCTAATTTTTATTGTTTTTAAAATCATTGTGTATATATGAAAAAAAATTACCGCTGGGGCATCATGGGTGCAGGCAAAATTGCCGATAAATTTTGTACAGCATTGATGGCAACAGAAGGCGCAGAGGTATACGCCGTGGCCTCACGTGATATGGGTAAGGCAAAAGATTATGCAGTAAGATACAATGCTGTAGCAACGTATAATAATTATGAGGACCTAATTAAAGATCAAAATGTAGACATTATTTACATCGCCACGCCGCATTCATTTCATCATGAACAAACACTGCTTTGTTTGCAACACAACAAACCGGTACTTTGCGAAAAACCAATGTCGCTTTCAACAAAGCAAACAACAGAAATGATTGCAGCAGCAGCGGAGAAGAAACTGTTTTTAATGGAGGGGATGTGGACGGCCTGCATGCCGTTTATGGAAAAAATTCTGTCGTTGATTAAAGAAGATGCAATTGGCCAGCCACAATATATACATGCCGATTTTGGGTTTACTGCACCCTTCGATCCCGCAGGCAGGTTGTTCAAAAAAGCCCTTGGCGGCGGCTCTGTTTTGGATGTAGGCATCTACCCGATTTTTCTGGCTACCATCATTTTTGGTAAACCTTCATTGATTCAATCCGTTTCAAAATTAACCACTACGGGAGTAGACGAATATGCCAATATGGTGCTGCAATATCCCGGAGGCCAAACCGCACATTTACTTTCCTCCATAAGTTTTAATACTGCGCTGGAGGCTGAAATTATTGGCACCAAAGGCAGAATAAAAATAGACAATCCTTGTTTTAAGGCAACTGATTTTACCTTGATTTTAAATGACAGTACAAGTGAACATTTTTCTATGCCGCATCAAAGCAATGGTTTTGAACACCAGATAAAAGAAGTAATGCACTGCCTTGATAATGGCTTGTTGCAAAGCAGCAAAGTGCCGCACCAGTTAACAATCACCGTAAGTAAAATAATGGAGGAGGTACTAAAACAGGCCGGAGTGGTTTACTAAAAATAAGGGATTTTTCTTTTAACGGAAAGATTTAATAAAGTAATGAAGAAGAAATTGCTGTAACAATATTTCGAATTGCTTGCTATTTTATACACTGCACAATTAAGATAAATGAAACAAATCTTATCACTTTTTATTTGTACGTTTCTTGCAATTGCAATAAGTGCGCAACAAAACATCGTTGCTTCGTCAAGCATGTTTCATGGAAATACACTACCGGATAAGTCAAATAATAAGCCCTGTCAGCCTATTGAAGGAATAAAATGGAAATTTAAAACCGGGGGTAAAATATTTTCATCACCTGCGGTAATGAATGGCCTTGTATTGGTG
This sequence comes from Ferruginibacter sp., assembly GCF_014377975.1. Lineage (GTDB taxonomy): Bacteria > Bacteroidota > Bacteroidia > Chitinophagales > Chitinophagaceae > Ferruginibacter. Next base: position 3,224 of record NZ_JACMOO010000261.1, on the reverse strand, counting down.
GGCAGCGAAGATAAAAACCTTTACGCTATCGACTTACAAACCGGTAAACAAAAATGGAAATTTGCAACGGGTGGAGCTGTCCATTCTTCACCAGCTGTGTATGGTACTAATGTGTATGTTGGAAGTTTTGATGGGTTCTATTCAATCAATATTAATACAGGTAAGCAAAACTGGAAATTTAAAACCGGGGGAGAAAAACACATCGGCGATACATCGTACTGGGGTATGAAACCATCTGGCGTTTATATGGACGATCTTTGGGATTGTTTTCTTTCATCACCTGTTGTTTATAAAATGGATGATGTGCTTACAGTATATTTTGGCAGCAGTGATGGTAATTTGTATGCTGTTGATGCAGAAAATGGATCATTGCTATGGGCTTTCAAAACCAATGGCATTATTCATTCCAGTCCAACCTTGTATCATGGAAATATTTACATCGGTAGCTGGGACACCTATATGTATGCCTTAGACGCAAAAACCGGCAAAGAAAAATGGAAGTTTAAAACAGGTAATCAAACTGCCATGACGGGTATTCAGGCTTCTGCAACTGTTCAAAATGGCATTGTATATTTTGGAGCAAGAGATGCACATTTTTATGCATTAGATGCCGATAATGGAAATATTATCTGGAAATATGATGCGGAAAATTCATGGATTATCAGCTCGGCGATTATTAAAAATGAAACAATATATGTTGGCACTTCCGACACCTACCTGCTATTAGGTTTAGATGTAAAAACAGGGAAAGAAAATTTTAGGTTTAAAGCCAATGGATACGTTTTTGGTTCGCCTGCAATTGCCGGAAATACAGTGTACGTGGGAGATTTTACCGGTGATATATTTTCTATTGATATAAATGATCGCACAAAAAAAATAATACCTTTTTCAACCGAAGCAAGAAAAGAATATGCTTCCACCATCTTAAAAAATGACACCCTTAATTTTATGTACGCCGCTAAAAATACGGATTTGAATTTATACGCAGCCAATAAGAAAGTAATGGAGGATTTTTATAAGTTAGGGTCGGTAGTTTCATCACCGGTTATTAAAAAAAATATGCTGTATGCAGGCAGCGCTGATGGTTATTTGTATGCGCTCACTTTAAAAGTGAAATAAATATTTGCAGAAAGATAAACTTTTTTGCTGCCTGTGTAAATTGTAACTTGTAACCGTAATAATTGCCATATTTAATTTAAAAAAAACATTCAATGAGAAACAAAATTTCCTTTTTCAGCAGTATTGCAGCGCTGCTTATTTTTATGTCCTGCAACAATGGATCTGGTACAAAAGAAGGAACTGCAACAAATACTGATAGCAGTGCCACCGCCAAAGCAGACAATACCGGCGGTTGGAAAATCGGTGTTCAAACCTGGACATTCCGGTTGTTTACCCAAAGTGAAGCCATTGCAAAAACTGATAGTGCCGGTGTTCGCTACATAGAAGCTTTCCTGGGTCAGCCTTTTGATAAAATCAGTAAAGACACTTTTGGCATCAGGATGTCTGCTGCAGGAAGACAAAAATTAAAAGATCTTCTTAAGCAACATAACATTCAAATTGTGGCCATGGGTGTAACTACCCCTAATGGCAAAGACGAGTGGATAAAAACTTTTGAACTTGCCAAAGAATTTGGATTGAGTTACATTACTTCTGAACCCATCAAAACACAATGGGATCTTGCTGATAGTCTTGCGGGAGTGTACGGTATAAAAATAGCCATTCATGATCATCCAAGACCAAATCCATACTGGCATCCTGACTCTGTATTAGCAGCCATTAATGGCCATAAAAATATTGGCGCCTGTGCCGATTTAGGCCACTGGGCACGCAGTGGTTTAAACCTGGTAGAAAGTCTGAAAAAACTCGAAGGACACATTTATGGCGTTCACCTGAAAGACATTACTGTGTTTGATAAAACGGATGCAGCCGATACCGTTGTTGGTAAGGGCGTAATTGATTTTGCTCCTGTTTTTGCCGAGTTAAACCGGCAAAATTTTAAAGGTATGTTTTCTATTGAACATGAATCTAACTGGGAACACAGTTTGCCCGATGTAATTGAAACCGTAAAGTTTTACAATGACCAGGTAGCGAAATTAAAAAAATAATTTTTTGTTTACAGCATTCAAACAATTAGAATATTTCTTTTGCTAAAGGGTTAACTTTTTTTTAAGCCAACCCTCTTTTCACTTTAGCAAATCATCAAAAAGTTGAAAACCTGACCTTATTGCTTTTTTGCAGGATAGCCTGAAAAAGGTGATAAGGTCTTTTTAATGCACAACATACAAGGCATTTAGAGAAAGGGTATAGAAGCAGAATTACAAAGAGTAGAGTTAACTTTTATTAAGAAATTGAGTATTTTTTAACGAAATAAATGTATATATGTAAGCTTCTTATCATGGTTAAATACTTACCTTTTCACATGCCTTAGCGGTTTTAAAAGTTTTTTCAAATAAATAACCTGCATCAACTCCACGACTGTCTTTTCAAACTTCTCATTTCTCCAGTTGTTATTGAAAGCTAATCTTGGCTTCTCAAAATTTACCTAATTTCGCATTTCTAAAAATAAAAAATGCAGATCGAAATATTAAAATCTAAAATACACCGTATAGTAATTACAGAAGCCAATCTGAATTATGTGGGTAGCATTACCATCGACCTCGATCTGATGGACGCAGCCAATTTAATTGAAAATGAAAAGGTACAGGTAGTAAATGTAAATAATGGTAACCGCCTGGAAACTTATGTGATTAAAGGTGGGAGGGGCACAGGAGTTTGTTGCCTCAACGGGCCGGCAGCCAGACAAGGTGCTGAAGGTGATATTATCATCATACTTTCTTACGCTACAATGGATTTTGAAAAAGCTAAAAGCTTTAAACCATCCATCATTTTCCCCAAAGAAGGCAACAAACTTTAAAATACAATTGGCTCTGTTTACATAAAAAATTGTTCAGAAATTATTTTACCATCTTTTACTTTGTACACCCATAGTTCGCTCATGGTTTCCCGGGGCCGGCCTTTCATGGTAACATCCATTATTGATAAAAAGGCAATAGAATTGCCGGCAATCAATGGGTCAGAAATGTTGTTAGAATGTACCTTTTCAACCATTGCTTCAAATTTATTCCTCTTTTCACGCATGGCTTTTAATCCCGTTGTTTCTTTGTCAAACATGGGCGATGCTTCCTGTTCGATGCTTACAGCATTATCAGTAAATAATTCACTTT
>NZ_JACMOO010000260.1 GCF_014377975.1 Ferruginibacter sp. | reverse complement strand
CCTACCGATACTAATCCCCGGATTGATATACTATTTGGAAATGGAGAAACACATCCTGCATATTTTTATTATTAATTGCGCAGACTGGAAAACCAACAAAATTTGTAATGCAGGAATTTGTAAACAAAGAATAGCACCTGCGCCTGAAAGAGATTAGCTGATCATGTCAAAATATAAATGGTTGTGGTTGCTGCACTTTGGGTTAAAAGCCGATGAACAGCTGGGGCAATGATATTTACAATTGAAATATTCGTTGATGGTTAATTCGTAGGTACAGTTGCCACAAAAAACAGCTTTGTAATTCCATTCGTCTTTTTTCCAAATCTGTAGTGGATGATTTGCGTGCTCTTCGTGGCAATGAATGCAGGCATAATAACTATTGCAGCATTTAAATTTGATGGCAATAATATCAAGTAAAGAATGATAATGAGTGCAACGGGTATGGGCATCTACAAGCTGGCCTTTTATGTATGGGTGCATTTTGTAAAAATAATACAAGTAGCTTTAAAGCTGGCTAAAAACGATTTCGTGCTGCCAGGGTTTTCTCCGCACTTCCTTCAAGGTTAACAAACTACCTGCGCCCCCCCACGCTGAAACGTGCCACAACCTGCATACAGTAAACACAGCTTTTTTATAACTTTTTGCTATGGCTATAAAGCTGCATCACAACTTTACTTTTACATTTATAAAACGGTAACGTATAGTATATGCGTATGTTCGCTGCGAAGAGTGTTAAACGCAGCAGTTTCGCTGATAAGGACTTTTTTATCATGAAAAATATACCGGCGACAATCCCGGCGGGACAGAAGAAACAGTAAAAGTAAAAGAAATCAATTTTGAACTTGCCTCCGACAACAATATTTATTGTTGCTTAAAGAATGGCACTTTAATATTTATTGATTTGCCTGATACTTTTAATTGATACCAGCCTGTTGCCAGGTTCCGGTTTATATTAATATTATGCAACGAAATATTTTCTCCACCATGGGCTATTTTAAATTCTTTAATTAGCTGGCCCTGCAGGTTATACAATAACGCAGTGTTAACACCTGCCTTAACGTTGATAAACGCCAGCGTTACCGTATTGCCATGTACAATATTTCCATGTATCCTAATTGAAGGAACTTGTCCGGCATTATTACGGATTGTTGCGTTTACTATGCTGCTATACGTTACATTTCCTTGTACATCCGTTGCTTTAATGCGGTAATAATGAGTACCAACCTGTGCGGTAACATCAAGCCAGCTATAATTTGCAATACCATCATTATTTAATTTTACAGCTATTGTTGCAACTTCAACAAAGCTGCTATCGTTAGTCGATTGCTGCTCCTGTACTTTGTAATTTCGTATATTTTTTTCTGTAGCATTATTCCAGCTTACCACAATATTATTTTGCTGATTGCAGGCACGTACATCTTTGTAGGTTACAATCGTTGGTATTGTTCTTTTAAAAACGATACTGAAACGATTAGCGGCAAAAGATGCAGAATCTGCATTAACCGTAAAAGTAATTGCAGTATTGCCGTTAAGTTTTATAAATGTATTATTAATGGTAGCTGAGTAGCTATCTTTTATTTGCCCCGAAAGTCCGTTACCATCCAAAGCTGATGTTGTTATCATTAACGTGTACGTTTTAGGTTTTAACCGATAAAGTTTTAGCAAAGTGGTATCATTATCTGCAATGGTATGCCTGCGTTCTATTGATAAAAAACTACTGTCTCTGCCAATGGCAATAATTTCCGCAAGATTATACATTTTTTTTGAATCCAGTCTGTTTACGGCATTGTCAGAATTTTTATCATAAGTGGTTAGTATGCCATCAATAAGTTATAATGAGCTATCTGAATTTAATAAATTTACTGCCACCTTACCTACAGGACTTTCAATTTCTTTAAACAACTGGTCACTTCCCCCTGAACTTTTATCAGCTTCCTTAATAGTTAACAGACCTTTTAACCCGTTAGAAGATTCGGTAAAAAAAGCTGCCCCGCTGGCAATGTATTGTGTTACGGTAGTTCCTGCCGGGCTTACGTCGTAGGTGGCTCCATTTTTAGAAACTGTTACATAACCGCCATATCCAAGGCTGCCGACAGTTTGGGCATCCCAAACATAAAATTTGCTGGCTACGTTTATTTTTGAAAGTAAATCAAAATTAATGGTAGAACAATATGGATTACCTACCATAGTAATACCAGCTGCATTGATTGCTGAAGCAATACTGTCCTTATTTGTTTGTCCAATGATACGTAAAGTGGTATTAGAAAGTGCAGCATTAGTACCCTGCATTAAGTTTGTTTCCCTATCTCCCCTGACAAAAATAAAATAACCAGGATACGTACTAATAGGTACATTAGTACCAGTTGCAGGTAACCCTACTACCGTATTTGATTCATTTATAAATACTTTTACAGAGGGGTTGCCAGTTATGTTTTGATCAAACCCACTTATTGCAGACCCACCCGTAATTTGAGTACCATAACCTGACACTGAACTATTTGCAGTTCCTCCATTGCCTTCCTGCCATGCTGCATTAATAGTTGGTGCACCCATAGCTGCAACAGGTGCAGATAACAACCGCCATGCACGCTTCCTTGGTATGTATCTTTCTATAGTTACAGTACCAATAATGGCATTCCCTGTATTTTGGCTGGCATTGGTAAGATCCGCAATACGGGCTGTACCTAATGCTGTAGACTTTAGGGTAAGATAGCCACCAGTGGTAAGAGTATCATTACTTCCACTAAAAGACAATGTGCCTGCTATACTTAGCGGGCCAGAAAGCGTAGTGTTATTACTTAAAATAAGATTACTGATCGTATTGCCTGTAAAAAGCCCGCTTGCCAATACTTGTGCAACTGTACCATTCATTTCCAAAGTTCCATTGCTCATATCAAAGGTACCCGAACTTATAATAGCCCCTTTTACGTGCAGCGTTGATAGCACAACCAGGGAACCAGGACTCACTATAGTTAACGAATCAACGATTGCTGTGCCAGAATCAAGCAGTGGAAATAGTCTGCCAGCAAAAAGTGTAGAAGGTATTAGTGCGTTAACAAAAGAAGCGGGAATATTATGGGTCCAGTTAGATGCCGTAAACCATTTATTGGTACCACCTGCACCTGTCCAAATGGTAGTTGAATAATCTAATGGAAGGACTGCCGTAAGATTATACGTTGGTAAAGCCCCATCAATTGAAAACATTCTGCCTTCCGTGTTACAATTGGCACCAATAGAAATAGCGCCATTTGCAATCATGGTTCCTTTCATAGTTGACATGGTGGCCATGGAGATTGCTCCATTTGCAACCCAAAAAACATTTGCCGCAGAAGCATTATTTATCAGACTAATTGAAGTACCTGCTCCAATAGTTAAAGCTCCCCCTGTTATAAAAATAAACAAAGCATTTGAATCTCCTTTTGCGTCAAGTGTAATATTACCTGCTAAAGATCCTGCGCCACCTTGAGAATAAACCCCTGGATTAACAGTACTGCCAACTAACACTACACCGCCGGCCATTGTTGCTGTTCTTGTATAAAGATCATTATAAGCTAATAGAAGATCTTTGGCTCCCTGAGCTGTTGTGGGATCAGACTGATAAATAGTACCACTCACTATACTCGGCGAACCAAAACCAGTAACTGTACCACCTCCATTTGAACCAATATTACCTAAAACAATTGACTGCCCTGTATTAGGAATGGATCCGTTAGATGTAAAAAGCACAAAGTTATAAAGAATGCCTAAATCAGGTAATTGACCAAAATTTGTTTTTGGAAAAAAATAAGGCCCGCCAGAAATACTATTGTAATGAGGTTTTTCATAGACATATTTTCATTGAACAAGGTAATAAGAAAGGATTACTCAAGTCCTAACGTAAAAAAGGAATATATGTTGCAATGCAGGTTGTGAAAAAATCACAAACTATTTTACCCGATATCTTTTCTAACCTTTTTGGTGCAAACCTTAAGATATAAAAAGATTTAAATTGGCTTGTACTCGCAAAATACATATCCTACAACAATTCAAGTGTCGTAAACTAATTACTAAAAAGCAGGTGCAGCCAATTAAATGAATAGCAAGCTGGGTGAGGATGGTAAACTTTCTGGCAAT
>NZ_JACMOO010000259.1 GCF_014377975.1 Ferruginibacter sp. | reverse complement strand
CAAGTCATCATTATTAATTGCCTGGCGGATGGTGTGCAGCATATTGCCACCTTTGTAATACATATCGCCACTACCTTCCTTGTTTACGCCATAGGGTGCAATGATTGGCACATCATTTACAATTCTTTTTCTTGTGCCAATTACATACGCATCGGCGGCTTCTTTGCCATAGTAGTATTCTGTAAACAATGTTTCGCTGTAGTTGGTAAAACTTTCGTGTATCCACATATCTGCGAGATCTTTGCTGGTAATATTATTACCAAACCATTCATGGCCGCTTTCATGCACAATAATAAAATCCCATTTCAATCCCCAGCCGCTTCCGCTAAGGTCTGTGCCATGATAACCATTCTGGTAGCCATTACCATAAGCAGTGGCACTTTGGTGTTCCATGCCGAGATGTGGTGCATCTACCAGTTTGTACCCATCTTCGTAAAAAGGATAGGGGCCAAACCAATATTCAAAAGCTTTCATCATTCGTGGCGCATCCTGAAATTGTTTTTTTGCCTTATCAAGGTTGGAATCCAGCACCCAGTAATCCATGGTTAAATCACCTTTTTCGCCTTTAAATATTTCTCCGAAATGAACATACTTACCGATGTAGGGAATAATACAATAATTATTGATCGGGTTTACCACAGCCCAGTCGTAGGTAGCAGTACCATCGCCATTGATTATTTTGCCCCGCAGCCTTCCATTGCCTACGCATACCAATGTATCCGGGCAGGTGATGTGCATTTCGGCGCTGTCGGGTTCATCACTTTGAATGTCTTTGCAGGGATACCAAACGCTTGCACCCAGTCCCTGGCAGGCGATGCTTACCCAGGGACTATTGCTTTTATCTTTTGTCCAGATGAGGCCACCATCCCAAGGTGGGCGAACAGCAATTGTTGGTTTGCCATGGTAGTAAACGGTTAATACACCATGGGTACCCCTATCAAGATGCATATCACGAATAAAGTATGCATTACCTTCCCTTGTAAATTTTTCTATTTTCTCCGACCTTCCGGTTCCCTTTGTAATTGAATAAGACAGATAAATGCTATCAATTAATAAAGGCTCCTGTAAGTCAACCTGTATTATTTCCCCAGAATTTAAAACCTTAAATGCTATGTTGTTAAACCCCCTAATAGTACTATCCTCAATATTAAATTTTACATGCAGGTCATATTTTGTTACATCCCACCAATTTCTTCCCGGGCCATTACTTCCACGCAAAGTATCAGCGTGGGTAAAAACTGTTTTTTTACTTAAAGGTTGCGCCAGCACATGAGTAAAACAGATGAATAACAGGCTTATAAACAGAAGACAGGTGATTTTCAATTTCATTGTATAAATTTATGCAGAATTAAATAATCTTATGTTGCTAAAAAAATATCCCTTATCAATTATAATATGCTGCTTTGTTTTTTTCGCCTCCTGTAAATCTCATCTTCATCCCGATAAAAAAATATTTCATTACAACGAACAAACCGGTATTGCTTCTTTAGACCCGGCATTTGCAAAGAACCAGTCCATTATGTGGGCCATTCACCAATTGTACAATACCCTGGTGGAAGTAGATGAACACATGCATTTAAAACCATTGCTGGCAAAGAGCTGGGATATTTCCGGAGATAATTTAACCTTTACTTTTCACCTGCGTACCGATGTTTATTTTAATGATGATGCCGCGTTTATAAATGGCAAAGGAAGATTACTGAATGCACAGGATGTTGTGTATAGTTTTGGCCGGATTATAGATAAAGATGTTGCCAGTCCGGGTGCATGGATATTTAACAGCAGGATTGATACAGCGATTGCTTTTGCTGCTATCAATGATTCAACCTTTCAGTTAAAACTCGCAAGGCCTTTTCAACCCATACTGGGTATTCTCAGCATGCAGTATTGTTCCATCGTGGCCAAGGAAGCAGTGGAAAAATATGGCGCTGATTTTCGCCGTCATCCGGTTGGTACCGGGCCTTTTAAACTGGTAGCCTGGGAAGAAGGGCTGGCACTGGTTTTAAAAAAGAATACCCACTATTTTGAAAGAGACAGCAACGGTACAGCTTTGCCATATATTGACGGAATAAAAATATCTTTCTATAACAGTAAGGCAACAGAGTTTTTAGAGTTTCAACAAGGCCGGCTGGACTTTATTAATGATATCGAAGCATCTTTCAAAGATGAGATTCTTACTAAAACAGGTAATCTAAAAAAGGAATGGCAGGGCAAATTACTGTTGCAAAAACATCCCTATCTCAACACCGAATACCTGGGTATTTTAGTAGATGATAAAAATGAGCTGGTAAAAAATTCTCCCTTACGATTGCAGAAAATACGGCAAGCCATTAACTATGGTTTTGACCGGAGAAAGATGATGCTGTATTTGCGCAACTCCATCGGAACTGCCGCGGAGAGCGGTTTTGTACCTGCTGGTCTGCCTTCTTTTGATTCAGTTAAAGTGAAAGGCTATCACTATGATCCAAACAAAGCAAAACGATTGCTGGCTGAAGCGGGTTATCCCGATGGCAATGGTTTACCCATCATTAAATTACTGACCATACCAGTGTATGCAGACCTGGCCGGATACATTGCAAACGAACTGCAGCAGGTTGGAATAAAAGTGCAGGTAGAAGCCATACAAAAAAGTTTACTGCTTGAGCAGACTTCCAAATCGCAGGCATTATTTTTTAGGGGTAGCTGGATTGCCGATTATCCGGATGCTGAAAATTTTCTGAGTGTTTTTTATGGTAAAAACCCGGCTCCGCCCAATTATACACGGTATAAAAATGGTTTGTATGATGAGCTGTATGAAAAAGCAATTGCAGAAAAGAACGACACCATACGTTACAACCTTTATCAGCAAATGGATAGGATGATTGTAAATGATGCGCCCGTAGTGCCGCTTTGGTATGATATGGCCATTCATCTGGTGCATACCAACATCTTAAATTTTGAACCCAACGGATTAAATTTACTGGAATTAAGAAGGGTGAAAATTGAAAAAAAGTAAGGACAAAATTATTTAATTTAGAGAATTTTGTCTAAATTTGTGAAAACGAATTTTATGAGCCTTCCTTCAAACGATACTGCAGCTGTAAAAAAAATCTATAAACAATATGCCAGCTTCATCCAAAGCGATGAAGAAAATATTTTATCAGAGCCAGATGCCATGTACGCTACCGCTTTTAATGATATGGTAATAATTGCCAATTACGATAAAGATTATGCTGCAGGCCTTTTAGATGTTTCTTATAAAACAGTAACCCGTTATCAAAAAGAAGAAAAAAAATTTAGTGCTTTACAAAGCGATTATATTTTAAAAACAATTGTATTGTTTCACAAAGGCGTAAAAGTTTTTGGTAATAATGAAAGCTTTAACCGTTGGCTGGATAAACCTGCATATGGGTTGGGTAATATTATTCCGCGGTCTGTAATTACTACAGTTACAGGTATCAACTTTGTAATGGATGAATTAAACCGCATCGAACACGGCGATCTTGCATGATAGTGTATCGAATTACAACAGAACAATGGAGTAAATCATTACAGGCAAGCGGCAACCCTGCCCGGTGGAATGCCAGAGGCAGGTTTGTAATTTATGCGGCAGGTAGCCGCTCACTGGCATGTCTTGAAAACCTGGTGCACAGGAGTGGAGAATGGCATGGAAAAATGTATAAAGTAATGTTGATTGAATTTTCTGATAAAATCAAAATGGATACTATTGAAGAAAGCAGCCTTAAAAAAAACTGGGGGCAGATCAATCAGTTTTCTTACTGTCAGTTCATGGCACTGCAATGGATCAATGGCGCAACAGCCGCTATTTTAAAAGTACCGTCTGTAATAATAAACAACGAATATAATTATTTGATAAATCCACAACACCCCGATTTTAAATTGATAAAACTAATTGGTGCAGAGGATTTTAATTTTGATGAGCGCTTTTAGTTTTTCTGCTTCCGTTTATATTTCAGGACTTTTTAAAATGTTTCAATTTCCCGTCTTACAATCCGTGAGAATAAGAGTTTCCGCCATTGTTATCAAAATAATTCAGGCGTTAACGGTTGGCTTGATAAAATTTTGTAATTGGCTCCAGCGTGGTTACAACCGGGTTATTCCAGGCACCGCTTTTATTTAAAGCTTCAATCGGGTGTTGAATATTTCTTTTGTTTTTCATTGTGATAAAAACTACATTTTGGTGTTGTTTGCCAACATCTTTATCGGGCCTGTTCCATGTTGTTGGTGATGTGTTTTCCAGTTATTCATATAATATATTAACAAAAGAATTTTTAGTTGCATCGCAGTCAATGTGAAGGCATTCCGCATAGCCGGTATTGTGCTTGCAAACCTTTTGGTAAATTGGTTTTTCAATTTGTTCGCCTCCATATCCGCTGTTACTTTTTTACTTTTTCAGTTGCTGAAGAAACCGAATCAGGGAAAGAATAAGCGGCCTGTAAACAAGATGGAAGTTTCAAATGTTTTATTTATTTGATCTTATTGTTTAATGAAAATTATATGGTTTATAATTTATTTATGATGGACACATAAAAGTTATTTAGTTGTTTTGGGAAACAATTACCGTTTGAAAAGGTTTAACAAATGCCGGGTTGATTGTTTCAAATTATATTAGCTATGCATGCTATTTGCTACCTGCTTTTCGGCTAGTGGCAACAAATTATTCAACATAAAAATGGATGATTAAACTCTGTGGATTTAATTGTAGGCAGAGATGCTTAAAGAAACGGGTTTGTTTGACGTAGACTTTCACAAAAAATAACTGGTAACAAATAGGCACATTGGGAGCGTTGTAGGTTAAAATGCATTTTCTATGTGTACTATGTAACACTGTGGTATAAATAAATTTAAAAATAGCGCCTGCTTTATCTACGCTATAATAAAAGTATCTGCATGCTGAAATAGTACAAGAGGGCGACGCAACGATGTTGATTTTAGTACCTTTGCCCGGATAAAAATTAAAATAATACATAAGTAAATAACACAATGAAATTTTTTCCGGAATCGGCCCTGGTGCAATTAGAATACGAAAAGGTAAAAATCTTGCTGGCAGAATATTGCCGTACCGAATATGGTAAAGCGAAAGCCAATAGTTTACGGATACATACCAAAAAAGAATTTATAGAAACCGAATTGCGCCAGGGTTATGAATACAAACTGGTGGTGCAAAGCGGCCAGTACTTCCCCAATGATTTTATGTTGAATGTGAGCAGGGAAATAAAACTGCTAAGCATACCCGGCGCAGTTTTAAGCGGCGAACAATTTTTATTTATCAGGAAGCTGGCAGAAAATACCAGTAATATTTTCAGGTGGTTTGACAATGAAAGACGCATGGCGTACCCGGCATTGACCAAAGTAATTGAAAATACTTATTATGAAAAGACCATCATTGAATTGATTGACGATATTCTGGATGAATCGGGAAGCGTAAAAGACAGTGCCAGTGAGGAATTGGGTAAAATAAGAATGAGCCTGTACCGTAAGCGAAATGAGCTGCGGCGGGAGTTTGACAGACTGGTAGCGAAATTAAATAAACTGGGTCACCTGGCAGATATTGAAGAAAGTTTTATGAATGGCAGAAGGGTACTTGCAGTATTTGCCGAACAGAAGCGGATGATAAAGGGAGTAATGCATGGGGAAAGTGATAGTCGCCGTACCACATTTATCGAGCCGGAAGAAACGACCGAACTTAACAATGAAATTTTTTCGCTGGAGCATGAAGAGGGTAGGGAAGTATATAAAATTTTACGAAAACTTACGTATCAGTTGAGCGTGTATGCGCCCCTGTTAAAAACCTATCATGATACGGCGGGTGAGTTTGATTTTATTTATGCCAAAGCCAAGTGGGCCATTGCAACGGGTGGTAATTTTCCGCAATTGTATGATAAGGCACACGTTCATTTAATAAATGCCTATCATCCATTATTGCTGTTGTACAATCAAAAAAGCAATAAGCCAACCATACCCGTTAATATAACATTAAATGATAAGAACCGAATACTGGTTATCAGCGGGCCGAATGCCGGTGGTAAAACTGTTACGTTAAAAACGGTGGGCCTGTTACAACTGATGATGCAAAGCGGTTTATTGATACCCGTTCACCCGGATAGTGAGATGGGTATTTTTAAGCAAATTATGATTCACATTGGTGATACGCAAAGCCTGGAGTTTGAGTTAAGTACGTACTCGTCTCATTTAAAAAATATGAAGCATTTTATGGAGAACGCCAATGGGAAAACATTGTTCTTTATAGATGAATTGGGCAGTGGCAGTGATCCAAATTTAGGGGGTGCGTTTGCGGAAGTAATTATGGAAGAACTGGCGCACAAAAATAGCTTTGGTATTGTAACCACGCATTATCTTAACCTGAAAGTGATGGCAAACAAAGTGCCCGGAATCATCAATGGTGCAATGCAGTTTGATGAAAAAAACTTGCTGCCGATGTATAAACTGATAACTGGCAAACCTGGCAGTAGTTATACTTTTTCCATTGCAGAAAGAATTGGCCTGGAGAAAAGGCTGATTGAGAAAGCAAGAACATTGGTAGATGAAGATCATTTTACTCTGGATAAATTATTGAATCGTACAGAGCAGGATCTGCAAAAAATTGATATTGAAAAAAAGGAACTGGCTCATTTACTAAAAGAAAATGAGCGCCTGAAAAAAGAGATGCAGCAGGTACTGAACAGGGAAAAACATGACCAGGAAGTGGAGCGGCTAAAGCATCAGAATAAACTATCGGAAAGCCAGTTGCTGTATTTAAAAGATATGGAGCGCAGGCTTAAAGCCATGGTAATTGAATGGCGCAAAACCGACGACAAAGACAAAGTGGTAAAAATGATTCATGCGTTGTTGTTTAACCAGAAAGAAAAAATGACAAATGAAAACCAACAGAAAAAACTGAACGAAAAATTTATAGAAATAGAAGGTAATATTCAAATTGGCGATAAAGTAAGAATGAAACAGAACCGCCAGGTTGGGATTGTTAAAGAAATTCGGGGAAAAAAATGTGTACTTCAGGTGGGTGTAATGCCCATCACTGTTGACTTAAAAGATGTTGTGCTGGTAAAGGACAAGGATCCGGAGCAAATAATTTCCTAAAAGTTTTGGCTTGAAAACATTCAAGCCTTACTTTTGCGCCGGAGAGTTGGCAGAGCGGTCGATTGCGGCAGTCTTGAAAACTGTTGACTGTTACAGGTCCTGGGGTTCGAATCCCTAACTCTCCGCCAGATAGTATATCAAATAATAGTAAATCCTTGCAATCTCAATGTTTGCAGGGGTTTTTCATTTGGGGGATACCCCAAATCATTCAAATTTCCTCAAACATTATGGTCTAAATCGAGACCTTTTTTCTAACTCACTTCGAGGTCTCGCCAAATCGCTGAAATCCTTTACCAGACTGCATTTTGTTGATATTTTTATTTGCAAAATTCCAAAGAATTTAGTAAATTTATAACTATAAAATCAGACGAAAAATGAACAATTCTATGTGCCTGTCTTTCCAGGTTAAAGCATCAAAAAAGAACGAATTTGGCCAAGCCCCCATTTATGCCAGGATAACCATTAATGACGTACGGACTGAGTTCTCCATTAAACGATTTATTGAACCAGAGAAGTGGATTAATAAAGCCGGTATTGCCAAAGGCAACACAGAAGATATAAGAAGTTTGAATGCACACATAGCATCAGTTAGAACAAAGCTCTTCCAACATTACAACCGGCTACTTGATTCAGATAAAGCAATTACTGCTGAAGTTGTCAAAAATTCTTACTTCGGAATTACAGAAAAAAGCAAAACCATTGTTGAAGTTTTTGAATATCATAATAGCCAGATGAAATCTTTGATTGGTAAAGATTATGCAGAGGGTACTTATGAAAGATATTGCACAGCATTAAAGCATACCAAAGAATTTTTACAATTTAAGTACCGGGTATCTGATTTTGCAATCAAGCAAATCAATCATGAATTTATTACCGAGTTTGAATACTTTTTAAAAACAGTACATAGTTGTTGTCATAATACCGCTATGAAGTATATAACCAACTTTAAAAAAATTGTGCGGATTTGTTTTGGAAACGGCTGGATTGAAAAAGACCCATTCATAAATTATAAAATCACTCTCAAGGAGGTGGAACGAGAAATTTTATTGGAACATGAAATACAGGCAATAGCCGATAAAGAATTTGTAACGCCTCGTTTAAATCAGGTTAGGGATATATTTATTTTCTGCTGTTTCACAGGTCTTGCTTTCAGTGATGTAAAAAAGCTATCTAAGGGGCATTTGATTTTAGGCATTGATGGAGAAAGATGGGTAAAAATAAACAGGAGTAAAACTGATACCAGGTCAAGTATTCCAATATTGCCAATGGCACAATCAATTTTAGATACCTACGCAAATCATCCAAAATGTGTAAATAAAAATGTTCTGCTACCAGTAAGTTCAAATCAAAAAATGAATGGGTATTTAAAAGAGATTGCAGATATATGCGGTATCAACAAGAACATAACATCCCATATTGCCCGCCACTCTTTCGCAACCACCATCACTTTACAAAACGATGTTCCAATTGAAAGTGTCTCAAAAATGTTAGGCCATAAATCAATACGTACAACACAGCATTACGCAAAGGTGTTAGATAAAAAAGTAAGTGCAGATATGCAATTATTGAAAGCTAAATTAAGTGTTTCGCAGGGGAGTACAAAAATAAGGACTGCCTAATCAATACTAAGTTATTTGGGCAAAAAATGACTTCATTCGGTTTTGCAATAATTGTTGTTAAACGGTTGATTTTATTGACATTTAGTGAATATCATGTGGATAAATACTAATAATGTTAGTGTTAAAATTAAGTAAATTTGTATTGTCCTAATCAGAGAGGAATATTT
>NZ_JACMOO010000258.1 GCF_014377975.1 Ferruginibacter sp. | reverse complement strand
TTGGTGTAATAGGCACCCATTTGTGCCCTGTCGTTAATGTACTTTTCAAAAATGTACCCTATAACATCGGGGTTAATATCTTTACCTGTAGAGTGTTGCCTTGTATCCAAATGCCACTCATATTCATCAAAGAAATCAAAAATGCGTTCAAACGCCTTGTCGTCTATTTCAATTTCCTTATGTTCTTTCTCAAGTTCATGCTCATCGAACAAGCCTCCGTTTAAATAAGGAATAATACCAATTTCGTCTTTAATTATTTTTCTTCTTTCCGGTTCATTTAAACCCTCATGAAATAGTACCAGCAAGAAATTTCTATAAAAGGAATAAAATTTATCCTTGCCTTTTTTCTGTTTACAATCTTTCAGTTTCTCCCTTAGGTAATTTTTATTTTTATCCAGAAATCCTTTTTTCTGAATAAAATAGCAGAACATTAGCCGGTTGAGCATAAGTGAAACATACCATTGTTTGGCTTTGTTTTCCTGGCTTGCATCAGCTTTTTTCTTTTTCTTATTCCAGTCGTCTATATGGTCGTCAATACCTTTTATAAAGGCATAAAAAGAAAGGTGCTCTTTTTTAAAACGTTCATAAAATTGCTTTGTAACCCGCTCGGCATTTTGGTGGAAGTTATCAGCCACCCGCTTGGTTACATCAACAATAGTGATATTCTCTTCTTCATCCAATTCAAAAAATAATCCTGAAACCCGCTGGTATAACAATTCCGGATCCTGGTGCAGCGCATACCTTGTATCCGTGACTTTAGCAGGCTTACCTGTTTGTTTCAATACCAATTGCCAAACCTGCTCTTTCTCTTTAGCATCAATGAAAATAATGAGGTGCTCCTGGAACAGTTTGGTTACTTTGGTTTCAATTTTCTTGCGAATATTATAGTCAGGTATCTGCCCAGCTTTATCAGGGGCACACACGAGGATTTTAAACCCACTTTTCACCGCTACACTTCGTAAAATGAAGGTTTCGGTATCAACAATAATAGGTTGAATAGTACTATCGTTGTTCCAACCCAAATCGTTGAATAAATCACGAAACTTAAAAGCCCGGATATATTGTGCAAACAGTGTTTTGGTTAATGGCATAATCAGTTAGTATTGTTTGATAGACCTAATGAACAAATAATCTGTGGTTCTTTAAAAGGTTGATCCTCTTCATTAACAATAGCCAGCTTATCTTCTTCCCTTAATGAAATAACTAATGAGGCCAATTGATCGTCGGAGATACCCGCTTTCAACTGCCTGTTCAAAGTTTCCCTTGCAAACTCTTTTAAGGGATACTTATAAATATCATCAATTGCTTTTTTTAATTCCTCAGTAACAAAAAGAGAATTTTGATACTCTTTACAATACCTGTCGAGCCTCATATAGCAACGGTATTTTACACCTGTTTTTTTACCTAAAGTACCACCGGTGTTTTTTTCATCATCCTTAATAAAATCAATTGCCTTCTTCACCAATTCATGATGGTTCTCTATCTTATGCAAGGGCTTGGTGTCGGCATTGCATTGTGCTGCTTTTAGAATGGTTAGTTGCGACTGGGTCAACACGTTCCCTTTATTGTCCATCCACGCAAGTACATCATTGTCTTCAGCGGTACGGCTATAAACAATAACTCCTTCCTTTT
>NZ_JACMOO010000040.1 GCF_014377975.1 Ferruginibacter sp. | reverse complement strand
TGTGAACTGGCTGGGACTCGAACCCAGGACCCATACATTAAAAGTGTATTGCTCTACCAACTGAGCTACCAATTCATTAATATTTTAATACTCTGCAACTAAGATGATTATCAATTGTTTTCACCTTTTTTATTAATGGACTGCAAAAGTAAGGCAAAAACATATTAGGGCAAACTTTTTTTAAAAAAAAATAAATCTATTTCTACTTTTAAACCGGCGTTTCAACTTTATGTATGATCATTTAATTGCTGCATGACATGTAAAGCCTTTGTCACCTTGTATTTGAAAAGAGCGTAAAAATATTACCCCACAATTATTTTTATTAAATGGGTAAAAATATTTTTATTATTCTTACAACAGCCGTGTCAAAATCTAAAACCCCAATACATCTTTCATGCTAAAGATACCTTTCTTACCCTGTAAAAATTCTGCCGCCAATACGGCACCAGTGGCAAAACCTTTGCGGCTATGCGCAGTATGAGTGATTTCAATATCGTCAATAGGCGAACTGTATTTTACAATGTGGGTACCAGGTGCAGGATCAATTCTTTCACTAATGATGGAGAGGTTGCCCGGCGAAAGGCTTTGCTGGTTAACCCATTGTTTTTTGCGGCCGATATTTTCCAGAATTTGTTCTGCCAATGTAATCGCTGTTCCGCTGGGTGCGTCTTTTTTTTCTGTATGATGAATCTCGGTCATACTTACTTCATAATCCGGATGCTGGTTCATCAGTTGCGCCAGGCGCTTATTTACTTCAAAAAAAATATTTACGCCCACGCTGTAGTTACTGGCATACAGCAATGCGCCCTGTTGCTGACCGCAAACGGTTTTAACTTCCTCCCAGCGATCCAGCCAGCCGGTGCTGCCACTTATAATAGCTATACCTGCTCGCAAACAGGTAATGATATTTTCCACCGCACTGTGCGGACTGGTAAACTCTATGGCCACATCACATTGAACCAGATTTTCCTTTGTAAACTGATCCATGGTATTGATGTCTATTTTCAACACAATGGTATGGCCCCGCTGCAGGGCAATTTCTTCTATTGCTTTGCCCATTTTACCATAACCAATCAGCGCAATTTTTAATTTTTTCATAATAGTGTTATTGGATGAGTATCTGCAGTATAAATTTAAAGGGCAATATAATTATTTAGCGCCCCTGATTGTTTTTGAGTGTATGTCAAATACCAGGCTCAGCCCGGTGGTATTGGCCATCGGGCTAAAGCCTGGTGATATTTTTAAACTAAGGTTATCATTTACATTAAAAGCTTTTAACTGTGCATCCACGGTAGCATCTAATACATTTAATCCCCAGAAAACGATAAAAAATAAAACTGAATAATCTACATTTTGACGAAAGGAATTGCGGTAAAGTTTTATTGAATTTGCGGAAAGATTCTTGAATCGCGGATCAATTAAAAGATCATTTAATGAATCTTTATCAGTCTTATACAAATAAGCCAGCCGTAATAATTTATAGGTTTTTACATTGTAAAAAAACACGTAGGCAGTAGTACCCAATGCGCCATATACGAGTGGCAATTTCCAATATTTTTTATTGTATATCTGGCCCCAGCCTGGTATCATGGCCGAACGCAGCGTTGCGGTACGAGGGTTAAACACTTTGATTTCTTTGCCGGTGCTGTCGTATATTTTTTCTTTTTTTGTAACACTTTCTTTTTTAACAAGACCGCCCTTTTTTACAACGCTGTCTGATTTTATTTGCGCATCAACGGCAAAATAACCAACACAAAAAAACAGTAAAAAAAATATTGCCAATCGTTTTTGCATCAACTTACTTTAATGTTCAATTTTTCGAGCAGGCCGTTTAATTCATCCAGCGAATAATATTCGAAGGTTACGGCACCATACCCTTTTTTATTGTGTACCAGCTTAACCTTGGTATTAAACTGAGACGCTAAATTATCTTCTATCTTTTTAAACGCAGGAGGCAGGGTTGCTTTTACCGAATTTTTAACAGCAGTACCGCCAGTGTACATATTGCGTACAAGGTCTTCTGTTTGCCTTACAGATAATTCTTTGTTTTTTATTTCAGCAAAAATAAACAGTTGTTTATCTATCATATCCACATTAATCAGTGCCCTTGCATGGCCCATGGAAATTACGGCAGTACGTACCGCAATCTGTATATCGGGCGGTAATTTCAGCAGGCGGATATAATTGGTAACTGTACTGCGCTCCTTACCCATTCGTTCGGCTACCTGCTCCTGGGTGTAATCCAGTTCGTCCATTAAACGTTTGTAGCTAAGGGCAATTTCTATGGCATTTAAATTTTCTCTTTGTAAATTTTCCAGTAAAGCCAGTTCCAGTAACTCTCCGTCATTTGCCTGGCGTACATACACCGGCACATCTTTTAATCCCGCAATTTTAGCTGCCCTGAAACGGCGTTCACCCGCTATCAGCCTGTATTTACCAGAGGGTAATTTACTTACGGTAAGTGGTTGAATAATGTCGTGCAGTTTTAAAGAAGCTGCCAGTTCACTCAGCGATGTTTCATCAAAATCCTTACGGGGTTGCTTTGGATTTATTTCTATCTGCTCTAAAGGGATGCGGTTAACACCGGTAGATTTTTCTACAATCTCCGTTTTTAAATTACCAGCTGTGCTTTTAAGATCAGCGTCTATATTTTGCAATAAACTACGGATGCCTTTACCAAGAGCGTCTTTTTTATTTGGTTGGGTCATAATAAATGTGAAAATATGAAAATTGGAAAATGTGAAAAGCAAGGAATTAAAAAGCTTTCATTTTATCACCAGCCTGTCTGCACATCAGCTAATTAGCTAATTATACGATCTTCCTGTTTAATTTTTGTAAGATTATTTTTTTGTAATATTTCTTTTGCCAGGTTCAGGTAGTTTACACTGCCCTTGCTTTCTGAATCGTACAAAATAACGGGCTTTCCAAAGCTGGGTGCTTCACTCAATTTGGTGTTGCGGTGTATGATGCTGGTAAAAACCATTTCATCAAAATGTCTTCTTACTTCCGACACTACCTGGTTGCACAAACGCAGACGTCCGTCGTACATCGTCATTAAAATACCTTCTATCTGTAACTCGGTGTTTAACCTGTTTTGAACTATCTTAATAGTGTTTAATAATTTGCCCAGCCCTTCCAATGCAAAAAATTCTGTTTGTACCGGTACTACCACACTGTCTGCAGCCACCAATGCATTCACAGTTATCAGGCCGAGCGAAGGAGAACAATCAATCACAATAAAATCATACTCATCCCTTAGAGGTTCTAAAATTTTCTTTAACACACCTTCCCGGTTAGGGTAATTGATCATTTCAATTTCAGCACCCACCAGGTCAATGTGCGAGGGGATGAGATCAAGATTTGGTACGTCCGTTTTTAGCAGCACATCTTTAGCAAGGGTTTCATTTACCATGCAATCGTACAAACTGTTGGTAACATTGTGCAAGTCAAACCCAATACCAGTGGTACTATTGGCCTGTGGGTCTGCGTCTACCAGTAAGGTTTTGTATTCCAATACTGCTAAACTTGCAGCCAGGTTAATGGCAGTGGTAGTTTTGCCCACGCCACCTTTTTGATTCGCAATGCCTATTATTCTTGCCATATCTTAATTTCTGTAAACAAACCTGTTATTTTTGATGATGCCTGAACAATTTTTTTTTAAGATTGTCAAAGGTACTGTTTGAAATTCAACCGCAAACGGCAAATCTGTTTACAGGCTGCCAAATTTACGCATTCAGCATAAAATTGTACAACAAACACATACCTTAGTTGTTAAGGTAACATCTTTGAGACAGTAAAATTATATATGTACACCATTATTTCAGGCACTAACCGGTTAGGCAGCAATACATTAAAAGTAGCCATGCAATACCAGGCCATCTTACAAACAAAAGGCATAGAAGCAGGGATATTATCGCTGGCAGACCTGAACACCTACACCAGGAATGCACATTTTGAAACAATTGAAAATACTGTTTTGATACCCACCACTAAATATATTTTTATTTCGCCAGAATACAATGGCAGTATACCCGGTGTATTAAAAATGTTGTTTGACTCCTGTAAAACACACCGGATATGGTGGAATAAAAAGGCACTGATTTCCGGCATCAGCAGTGGCAGGGCGGGTAATCTAAGGGGCAATGATCATTTATCTGCCATACTTAATTATCTGAAAATTACTGTCCACCCCAACCAGTTGCCCATTTCGGTAATTGATACGTTGATGGATGAAACCGGAAATATAACCGACCACAATACCTTAAAATCGATTCACCACCAGCTCGACGAATTTATTGCCTGGGGGGAGGATACAAATAATAAACAGGGATTAAAATAAAAAAGACATTGCTACGTCCAGCAAATTAACAAGTGCTTTTTTTAAAATGCACTAACTTCATTTTTTATATTTTAATACTTTGATATGCGTTCACCTTTTGGTGCATTTATTTTTATTGCGGTTATGTTGCTGCTGGATATTTACGTTTTTCAGGCGCTTAAAACAGTTACCCAATCTGCTTCTCCAAAAATAAAAACCATTGTTTATTTTACCTATTGGTCCATTTCTGTACTGGCGGTAGTGGGGTTTTTACTATTTACTTTTAGTAGTCAGCATTTTTTACCAAAGCTGGTAAGAACGTATTTATTTGCCACCATCATAGGCTTATTTCTGGCAAAATTTACCGCTATAATTTTCTTTTTGGCAGATGATATCCGAAGGGTGATTCAATGGGCCGCCGGCAAATTATTTTACCGCAATACTGAAATCAGCACCATGAGCAGCGACGGTATCAGCCGCTCCGTTTTTTTAAGCTGGCTAGGTTTGGGTGTGGGTTCCACTTTGTTTGGCAGCCTGGTGTACGGCTTTGGTAATAAATACAAGTACGATGTAAAGCGGGTACAAATAGCCTTTGATAATTTGCCTGCAGGCTTTAAAGGAATGCGGGTATTGCACATCAGCGATATACACAGCGGAAGCTTTACAGATAAACAGGCCGTGCTGCATGGCGTAAATGAAATTTTAAAAGAAAAGGCCGATATCATATTATTTACCGGCGATCTGGTGAACGATCGGGCAACTGAAATGGATGAGTATTTAGACGTGTTCAGTTTGCTGAAAGCGCCGATGGGTGTGTATTCTACACTGGGCAACCACGACTACGGCGATTATGTAAACTGGCCTGATAACGGTATTACCAAAGAACAAAACCTGGAGAATTTAAAAAAAGTACACGCCCAGCTGGGCTGGAAATTACTAATGAATGAACATGTGGCGCTGGAAAGAAATGGAGAACAGATTGCATTGATCGGTATTGAAAACTGGAGTAACAAAGCAAGGTTTCCCAAACATGGCCGTATGGACCTGGCCTACCCGGGGGCAGAAAAATATCCCTTTAAAATATTGATGAGTCATGATCCCAGTCATTGGGAGGGGCAGGTGATTACCCATTATCCCGCTGTAGATTTAATGCTGAGCGGCCATACACATGGTATGCAGTTTGGTGTTGATATACCCGGTTTTAAATGGAGTCCCGTACAATACATGTACAAACAATGGGCAGGATTATACGAACAGGTACAACAAAAATTATACGTAAACCGCGGCTTTGGATTTATAGGTTACCCAGGAAGGGTAGGTGTTTTACCAGAGATCACTGTGATTGAACTGGTGTAATTTTTTTCAAAAATATTTTTTGTCCGGGCCAATACAGCAGCTTTGTGCACCTTCAGAGGCGTCGCACATTTGTACATTTTATTTTTGATCAACTGGTGCCTTATCCAAAATGCAGGTAAGACTTCTACCAATTTTTAATGAAAGTCCACTTTATTGAAACAATCATGTGCATCGTTTCTTTTTGCATCACTTTGCAATTATCGGACTTCATAGCCACTTCACTATACCTTCGGCCCTTAAAAGCGCACTTGTTACAACGTTCATCACTCTGCTCATGAAAGCATAGCAGCATGCAAACGGTTTGGCGGTGAAGGTTGCTTACAGGGTAACTGGGAACTATTAAAGAGTCAACTTTTTTCAGAAGGAGGCATTTCTTTATTTGCTTTTTGGGCTTGAAGAATAGAGGCTGGCATTTTTTTATGAAGATCATCTTCAGTAAATAAATGAGCGTTTGTTTTGGGCATAAAGAACATGTATTACCTGCCTGACACAAACCACTAACGTTGGTGGCAACCTCATTGAACACATTCTAACAATTTGCAGGGTTTACAAAATTTGAGTTTAAAACTGTTGTTACATGGTATAACCTGTAAAATTTTTTTACTCCCAATGAAAGGAGAAAAGCCCTGACGACATTAAAGTTTCGCAAAAGGAGACAAACGGAGACCTGGCAATTTATGAATACACAGTTCACGAAAAGCGTAGACTACTACTCCACGTTCATACACATCAGGACGAAATATTTTTCATCGGTCAAGGTCAATATCTTTTTTAGGTTGGTGAAAACAAACACAATTTAACAGCAGGTAGTGCAGTTTTTTAGCCATGAACTGTTTCCCATGCTTTTACACAGTTAACAGAAAACGGAACAATTTTTTTTTCAGCCATCAGGAAAATGGGCAATTTTTTTAGAATAAAGGCCAACCTCACTTCACCGCCAACACCAGTACAAGGATCTAAAATATTTGCAGAATATACCATGAAAGTAGTTGACCCGCCATTAAAATTTCAGAGCTACAACGAGTTTTATAGTCAGATGCTTTTATTGGGAAAGGATATTATTTATTTTGTGCAAGGTGAGTTACAGATAAGTATATGAAAATAAAAATGCCGGTTTTAAACCGGCATTTTTTTAAATTTTTATTTTTATCTTTTATCCCTCAAAGGAATTCTTTTTCTTCCTTCGGTGCGGTCGCTTCTTACTTCGTCTGTGGGCCTTTTAAAACCGCCATCGGCTTCGTTCATTCTCACTTGTCTGCCATTGTGTTTTTTACCGTCAATATTTTTTATCATCTGGCCGGCAGCAGCTTTATCAACTTCTACCCAACTGTTCATTTCTTTCATATCAATCCGCCCCAGTACTTCTTTATTTAAATTGCTTTCATCCAAAATAAATTGTAAAAAACTTGCCTTATAGAAACCGTCTTTGGTACCCAGATTAACAAACAATCTTGTATAACCACTGTCATGTTGAAAATTACCTCTTTCTTTTCTGCTGCCATCTCTGTTGCCGGTTTCCCTGTTGCCTGCGTCTCTTCTTTCTCCACCCCTGATGTCGGAGCCACGCAGATTGGAGTTTAGATCCGGTGCATTTTCATAGTATTTCAAAAAATGATTAAACTCTAAAGCGGCTACTCTCTGCAATACTTCTTCCTTGCTAACATCAGCAAATTTTTCCTGCAGGTCGGTTATATAAGTTTCATAATCGCCACTGGAAATATCGGCCTGCATTAATTTATCCATGAAATGAAAAAACTGTTTGCGGCAAACGTCTTTGCCGCTCGGCACGTCTAATTTATGAAACTGGGCATTTACCATGCGTTCCAGTTGTTTTATCTTAAAACTTTCACGGCTATGGCAAATTGAAATACAGATACCTGTTTTGCCGGCTCTTGCCGTACGACCGCTGCGGTGAGTATACACTTCCATATCATCCGGCAATTCATAATTAATTACATGCGTGATACCCTCCACATCAATACCTCTTGCTGCTACGTCGGTGGCAATTAGCAGTTGTAAATGTTTTTGGCGAAAACGACCCATTACTTTATCTCTTTGCTGCTGGGTAAGATCACCATGCAACGCCTCAATTTCATATCCTTCCCTTACTAATTTTTCAGCAATATCCTGCGCATCTAATTTAGTACGGGTAAAAATAATACCATACATGCCGGGGTTAAAATCTATATAACGTTTTAAAGTTTCGTACCGTTGATGAGCTGCTACAATAAAAAACTGGTGATCAATATTTACATTGCCACTGTTCTTTTTACCTACCGTAATTTCTTTGGGAGAGGTCATAAAGTTTTTGGCAATGGCCCTTACTTCCGGTGGCATGGTAGCACTGAATAACCAAATGCTTTCTCTGTTGATGGTATTTTTTAATACAAAATCAATATCATCTCTAAAGCCCATGTTCAGCATTTCATCTGCTTCATCCAACACTACATATTTTACTTTTTGCAGGTCAATTGCTTTACGTTCTATCAGGTCAATTAATCTTCCGGGAGTGGCTACAACAATGTGAACGCCTCTTTTTAAATTTCTAATCTGCATGGTGATAGAAGCACCGCCATACACAGCTTCTGTAAAAAGACCCCTGGTATGTTTTGTATAACTCGCCAGGTCGTTGGTAATTTGCAAACACAATTCTCTTGTTGGGCAAACGATCAATGCCTGCGGATGTCTTTCTGAAATATTGATAAGGTGTAATAATGGAAGACCAAAAGCAGCTGTTTTGCCAGTTCCTGTTTGCGCCAATCCTACAAAATCTGTAGTGCCTGATAATAAAATGGGGATTGCCTGTTCCTGGATGGGAGTTGGAGTACTAAACCCCAGATCTATAATTGCCTGTACTAATTGTTCGTTTAAGCCTAAGGCTTCAAATGCATTCATGTAAATTTTTTTTATGGTTTACATGATATGCTATACTTCTGTTGTTATACTACTTAATTCTACGTTTAAAAGTTAAAGTAAATTCTAAATTCAACAGCCTTGCGGGCATTTCATGCAATACTCGTTATAAATAATTTCGCGAAGCTAATGATTTTAATCTATCCAATTACAATTAAATCAATTATCCATCGTTTATGTAGTTTCGGTTACATGCAGATATGTATCTTGCACGTTGTGTAAACTTAAATTCTTTTTATAGCCTTCAGCTTTTAGTACAAACTTTTTGAGCAAATGCAAAAAATATTACTGCTTATTGTCTTTTTGATTTTATCTGTAAAAAACTATTCTCAAACAAAACCTGTTGAACCTGCCGATAAAGATTCAACAGAAATACTAAAAGACCTGATAGATTTATTGAGTGATTCAGAAAAATCCACCAGTTATTTTGCCATGAATGTTGGTATCGGAAACCGCATATTTAATGTTCAGAATAAGGCACTTAATTCAAAATTTAGTCCTGCAGCTACATTTATTTATTCACCCTCTTTGTTGTATTATCGTAAAAGTGGTTTATATTTTTCAGGCGGTATAAATTTATTAAATGATAAAAAAAAGGGATTTGGCATCAAACAATCCTCCCTTTCTGCCGGTTACGAATTACCAGAAAACAGCAATACCGACTTAGCGGTTACCTACACTCATATTTTTGTGAATGATATATTTTCGTCTTATACTTCTCCCGTACACAATGATTTTTATGCTGCGTATGTTTATAAAAAAACATGGATAAGGCCGGGGATAGCGGCAGATTATTCAAGTGGTGAATATGGCGATGTAAAACGGATAAGATCATCGTATGATTCAATTTACACCCGGCTAAAATCCTTTGCTTTGATGGTATCCGTTTCGCATGAATTTAAATGGCAGGAAGTTTTTAATAAAAAGGATGGTATTACTTTCATCTCCTCACTAATGATGAATATGGGCAAAAGTAAACTGACTTTTAAACACAAAACCAATGTAGTTAACCTTGCAAATTTTTTGAATAAAAGAGGCAGGTTGCCAAAGTTTGAAAACACTAAATTTCAGGCAGAGTCGTTGGGGCTTAGTTTGGATGCCAGTTATGTTGTTGGTAAATTTGCTATTGAACCGCAAGGTTATTTTGATTATTATTTACCTGCAACGCCAGACAATAAATTGGCAAAATATTTTACAGTAACCATGAGTTACTCTTTTAAGTAAACATTCATTAACAAATAATTATTTAAAAGAATTTGCTATTGGTACATAGTTGGATTATTATGTGTTAAATTTATAACCATGAAAATAAAACTTTTATTCCTTGCTATGGCAGTCCTGATATTTTCAACTGCCCGGGCTCAAAGTATTCATCTTGGTATTAAAGTTGGTACCAACATTAACAAGATTTCAGGAAAATCTTTTAGTGACCAATTTAATTATGGTTATCATCTGGGTGCCTTTACAGAAATTGGTTTAGGGAGCAAATTTGCCATTCAGCCGGAAGTTTTATTTAACCAGATCAATACAGATACCAGCAGCCTGTTTAGTAAAATTTATACTTCCTTAAATCCCAATAAAATTTTAAACATTAAATTAAGTTATTTAAGCATTCCGGTATTACTGGATTATAAGGTAAATAAATTCTTTACAATACAGGCTGGTCCGCAGTTTGGTATATTAATTTCTCAAAATGAAAAACTTGTTCAAAATGGGAAAGATGCATTTAGGAAAGGCGATTTTAGCATGTTGGCCGGTGTGCAATTAAAGATAGCTCATTTCAGAATTTATGGAAGATATGCAATTGGCCTTACTAATATTAATGATATTGATACCAAAGATTTGTGGAAGAGTCAGAGTTTTCAACTGGGAATAGGGTTTGCATTTTTATAGATTATTTTCTTATAATGGTCATTGTTCCATTCTTGTTCCATTTAATAATGGCAGAAGGTGCAGCAATTACAAAATCATCCTGGCGGTGTTGAACTATATAGTCAATACCGTTTTTTATTTCATCAGTGATAAAAGAAAATGTTGCCGGAGGCGAATAACCGCTAACGTTAGCAGAGGTGGATACAATTGGTTTTTTAAATTTTTTGATAAGGTGTTTACAAAAAGGGTCATGGGTTATGCGGATGGCCACACTGCCATCGCCGTTCAATACGTTTTTTGCCAACCCGGTTGCCCCCTCATAAATTACAGTGGTAGGTTTGGTTACAGTATGCAAATAATCAATGACAGATAAATCTGGTTGTGCAATGTATTGAATAATGTCTTTTTCATCCTCCATTAAAACAATCATACTTTTTTCTTCGGCTCTTTTTTTTAGTACAAAAATTTTAGCTACTGCAGTTTCATTGGTGGCATCACATCCAATGCCCCAGATGGTATCGGTGGGATACAAAATGATACCACCATCTTGTAATACAGATAAGCAATTGCTTATATCGTTTAAAAAATCAATCATATTATTTGCTGGTATACATGCATAATACTGTCTGCATATTTTTGTGTAGTAAAATGCTGAGCCTGTTCAAAACCTTTGTTGCGTAAATTGATTGCTACACCGCTGTTGCCTGCAACCTGTAACATCTGATGGGCAAGCTCTTCAGCGTTATCAGGTGAAAAATACAAAGCAGCATCGCCGGCTACTTCAGGCAGGCTGCTGGTATTGCTGCTTATTACGGGCAGGCCGCTCCATAAAGCTTCCAGCAGGGGAGCACCGAAGCCTTCAAATATAGAAGGGTATACCAACGCCAGAGCCTGCTGATAAATAGCAGGGAAATCTGCCGCCGTTGTAAAAGCGGCTTCTTTGGATACAAGCATTTCGTTCATTAAAATAAGCCTGTTGCCCATCCCATTTTCCTGCATCAGTTTTTTTACTTCTTCCTTTTCTTTTTTGCCATCTCCAATAACCACCAGCGGAATATCCATTTTATCTTTCAGCAATATCATGGCTTTACAAATTAATACCAGGTTTTTCCGCGGTGCAATAGAACTTACAAATAAAAAATACTGATTGGGTAAATGATATCTTTTTTTTACAATGGCCTTGTATTCTGCAGAAATGGTTTGCTGAAAAACAGGATTACAACTTTGGTAACTGATAAATATTTTATTTTCCGGAACCTGGTAAAAATTAACCAGGTCAGCCTTTGTTTGTTTGCTGATAGCAATTACCGCATCGGCTGTTTTGCAGGCCTGTTTTATTTTATGCCTGTGTACATAGCGTTCATCAAAATGATAGGTTTTGGGAAACCGTTCAAAAATAATATCATGTACCGTTACCACCGTTTTTACACCGGTGCGTTCAATGTGTACAGGCAGTTCATTGCTAACGCCATGGTATATATCCACATCGGAACCTGCAATAGCTTTTACTACGCCCCTTCGCCGCCACCAGCCAGGAAACTGTTTACCGGTAAAGGTTTCAGGAAATACGGTGTGTACATTTTTAAAGGCTGATGCATCAAACAGGGTAGTTTGTTTGGGAGCAAATAAAGTGTAGTTGTGTTGTGGATAATGCTGTGTAAGAATCGCTATCAGCGAACGGATATAATTACCTAAGCCGGTTTTATTTTGATAAGCTCTTTTTCCATCATACCCTATATTCATACTAGTATATTGCTACGTAAATGACACGCAAGATAAATAAACCCTTTTAAAAACAAAGACTGTTCAATGATTATGAGGTTGGTAATATTTAAAAAATCCGGTAGCATTCTTTTTATTCTTTTTGTATCTTGCGCAGTCCTGATTTGTTTTAACACCAGTTGCGTATTTTACATTACTGCAATTATTACAGGTAAAACAATAAGTAAACCAAAATAATTTAAAAGCAACCAACTACAATGGAATTAAAGGAACTGATATTGACAGCATGGGCCAACAGGGAACTACTGAAGGAAGAAATTTATGCAGATGCAGTAAGAACAGTTATTGAAGAAGTGGATAAAGGCAGGTTAAGAACTGCGTCGCCAACAGAACAGGGCTGGCAGGTAAACGAATGGGTAAAACAAGCCATACTAATGTATTTTGGCATACAGCAAATGCAAACCTATAATTTGCCGCCCTTTGAATTTTATGATAAAATGAAATTAAAAAGCGGGTATGCGTCGCTGGGAGTAAGGGCGGTACCGCATGCAGTTGCAAGGTATGGCGCTTACCTGGCAAAGAATGTAGTGTTGATGCCCAGTTATGTAAACATCGGGGCATATGTTGATGAAGGTACCATGGTAGATACCTGGGCCACCGTGGGCAGTTGCGCACAAATAGGCAAGGGAGTACACCTGAGTGGTGGTGTGGGTATTGGTGGCGTGCTGGAGCCATTGCAGGCATCACCTGTAATTATAGAAGATGGTTGTTTTATTGGAAGCCGCTGCATTGTGGTAGAAGGTGTACGGGTGGAGAAAGAAGCGGTACTGGGTGCCAATGTAGTACTTACGCAATCCACTAAAATAATTGACGTAAGCGGTAGCGAGCCGAAGGAAATGAAAGGCATTGTGCCAGCAAGAAGTGTTGTAATTCCCGGTACGTATAACAAAAAATTTCCCGCGGGCGAGTACGGTGTTGGCTGTGCGCTTATTATCGGGCAACGCAAACCGTCTACTGATTTAAAAACAAGTTTAAACGATGCATTAAGAGATTTTAATGTTTCGGTTTAGTCAGTTATATTTACAGCCCAATTAAAAAAATGCCCAGATGGCGAAATTGGTAGACGCACTGCCTTCAGGTGGCAGCGTTCGCAAGGATGTGCAGGTTCGAATCCTGTTCTGGGCACAACTAAACCCTTATAAATGATTGATTTATAAGGGTTTTTTATTTTAAGGCTTTTGTTTCCCCCCGTTTTTTCCCACTTAATACCATTGTTTCCGGCACATTTTTGGCTCACAGGTTGGCACACAGATTTGTATGAATATTAATGTATCAGAAAGACTCTCCAAAAACAAAGAAAAAGTCTATTATACCCTTGAGTGGGGTAAATCCAGCTAATAACGAATGTCTACCGATGTTTTTACATTTGCTAAACCCAAAGACCAAATTCAGCGAAACTATAACAAAGAGTCCCTTTAAATTTTGGAAGCAAAACGTTCACAAATGATATTGGATCGTTTGGCTATTTCCAGCGGATATATTCCTCAGCATAAAATAAAAAATAATTTTCTTGACTACTATGCTGATTTTGTAAAGTTAAATCAACGTAAAGGTAACCGGCACCTAAGCCAAAGTCAGAATTCATTCAAAAAATTTATTGGTAAAGAGTATATTTCTGCTATTGAAATTAATGAGCACCTGTGTGAAAGATTCAGAAGCTATTTATTGGAAAATTTGAATGGGGAAACACCTGCCAATTATTTCAGCAGGTTTAAGCGTGTATTGGAAGGCGCTGGTAAAGAAGGCTATTTTAAATCAAGCCCCGCAGCAGGTTTTGCATCAAAATCGAAATCAAATAAAAAAGTAAAAGATATTCTGGAAGCAGATGAATATAAAAAGTTGATAAATACCCCTTGTCTAAATTTTGAATTAAAAAAGGCCTTTGTATTTTCTTTATATACTGGTTTTAGATGGGCTGATGTGAAACCCTTAAAATAGGAAATATTAAAGAAAATAGCATTGTCAAAATAGTGTAAAAAAAACTGACGAAATGCTAGTCCTGTCCCTTCATCCCATCGCATTAAATATTTTAGGTGAAAGAAAAACTGGGCTTGTATTTAAATTAACCACCGCAGATGGAGCGAATAAGCGGCTGGCAAAATCCTGTGATGACGCTAACTTAAATAAGCATATCACGTGGCTTTGCGCCAGACATAGCTTTTAAGTTTTGCTACAGGATAAAGGTACGGACGTAGCAACAGTTGCTGGAATGATGGGGCACACTTCAACAAAATATGTTCACAGTACGTATAATCGATATCGAAAAGCCAATGCCTTGGAAGCAATGAATAGATTGCCGAATCTATAATTTTATCTTCCCAACCATTTCAACAATTCGTGAAAGAGCTCCTGAAAGTATAAGTTCAAGATCCTCCTTTTTGAAGTAGACGTCGAAATTATTACAGACTCCATGTCTTCATACTTTTTTGTAAAACACTTGCGCTTTTGACAATAAATTGTATCCTTTTCTAGTTTTAAAAATTGTTTAAAACAGATAGAGATTGCCTTCATGACAATGATGTCATTCTATCCTGGGATAATCAATAATTTTTAGTTGTCAACAATTTGTTATAAAGGGGATGTGTTAAAGACGCATTGAATTATCCCTTTTTGAGCCCGTTAATTTTACACCGCAAACAATTGAAACAAGTGACTTACTTATTTGGGCCGGAGTAACCTGCAAGGTTCCGCCGACACAATCAAACCCCCCGTTTAAACAATTTGCCCGGCAAAATTTAAAAAGCATTGTAAATTTATTTTCGTTATTAAACATGCCAACTGTTATTAAATAGTTTAGCACTTGGATTGTTTAAAAAAGTTTATTACTATTACGAAATGAAGTGAAGAATGTTTTTCATTTCCCCATTTTTTCCTCTCCAGCCCGGCAGAATAATCATTAAACAACGTGAACATGTCAACAGAAAATAGCCATCCCCTGGTTAAGTTCCTTACCGGGCATATTGTAAAAGAAAACCAGGATTTAGCCGACGCAGTTGTCTCACTGCAACAGGCTTTCAACGATATCGGTTTAGATAATATCAGCCGTATTGACTTAAGCAATATTTCGTATTTTGCAGATATACCAGGCCTCGATACTGTCAATGAACAGTTGCCTTCAAACCAAACAGCAAGCGACCCGGGGGCAGATCAGTTTCACGTATTCGCTAGAACAGCAGTTATAAAAAGCTCGCAGATTGCCGGTGGTTCTAATCCATTTCTTGGGGGCACCGTATCCAATACGGTTGGGCCTTTTGTAATAAACCAACAGCCTCCTTTTTTTATAGATTTTATCCGCCTTCAAAGATCGATTGCTTTATTTATTCAAGGCAACCCATTACCGGTTTTGTATTTTAAAATCAGCATCAATATTTTCCCCGGGCAGCCCCCATTTGTTCCCAGGCTAAATATGTACAATATCATTCCAACTTCAGTATGGGTGCAGGCAAAAATATTACACGCCTTTGCTTCGCCAGATTTATATGCAGGTCTTAAAATTTCGTCTGGCACATTACAAATAACCGGAAATTTTACCACCAACCAAGCCGGCATTATACTCGATGCGGCAAGCAAATTTATATGCCAGTTACAATTGTTACAAAAGGCTAAAGCAGTTAACATTCCGCAAGGACTGTATGGGCAGGATGCAAGAGATTCTATACTTAACCTACCGGTTGAATTTTCGTTTACGGGCAATAGTATAGAAAAAGTAAGTGCTGTTAACGCAACTGTATTCAACAACAGTTTTTCAGCCAGCGAAATCAGCCATCCCAATACAAAATATTTTGTGCAACAAAACCGGTTGGGTATTATGCTTAAGCTAAATGAAGCCCCGGTTTTAAATGTATCGCAAACCCAATCGCCATTGCTAGATATAAACGGGCAGGCTGTTATTAATAATATTTGG
>NZ_JACMOO010000039.1 GCF_014377975.1 Ferruginibacter sp. | reverse complement strand
TTACAAGAAAAAAGAAATAGAATCGTTGATAGAACTTATTATTTTATGATATACCATATTACTACAAAAGAGGAAATAGATAAATCACTAATTAGCGGATCGCTGTCTGCGCCTTCATTGCAGACAGAAGGCTTTATTCATACTTGTGAAAAAGAACAGATACAAGGAGTAATCGATCGTTACTACGCCGGACACACAGGCCTTTTTCTTTTACATATAGATGAAACGAAACTTTCAGCAATGGTTAAGTATGAACTGGCTCCTTCGGTAAATGAAATGTTCCCGCATATTTTTGGGGTAATAAATAAGGATGCGGTTGTGAAGGTGGAGGAATTGTGACGTGATAGGATTGTTGTATGGACACACATTGATATCTTAAAAAAATAGTTTCACAGCAAGGTAAAAAATAGCCCAATTGTTAGAGTAAGAACTTAGAATTGCTATAGTATTATATTTGAACAAATATTTGAGATACTCTAAAAATCATTTGAGGAATACTTTGAATGCTTCATTCTTTCAAGCCTTTTCTCATAATCTTTTAATTCATATGTTAATGATATAGTTCCTCTGCGTGGTTTGTCCCAAAAAGAAGTCGGATATCTAGATTCATATAGCACCAATGTAAATTTATTTGCAATCCAAATATATTTATTAAAGTAGGGCTTTTTGGAACCCTCTTTAATGTCCCAATCACTTTTATATTTTGTTTCTTTGCCAAATGATGCTATTAGTGCGTCTGACAATTTCTTGGATTGGTTTTCATCGATAAAGACTACTATCCTTACTAAGCTATCACTTAAAAAAAATAATTTTATTTTTTCAATAGGAATATCATTTATATAATCTACCTGATTTTCAATACTTACAACATCTGATCCATCATAATCTCTTTCTTTATTTCCATACTCCTGCTTATATAAAGATTCTAATTTGTACTCCTTGAATCCATAGTTTGAATTCAGTTTTGAGATGGACTGTGAGAATCCCTTTAACCCTGCAATCATAAGAAAGATAGTAACTAATATAGAGTTCATATTGAGAATTACATTTTATATTTAATAATTATTTGTTCATTGTATAGTATAATAAAAGATTTGTTTAATTTATCCTTCGGGGTATAAATTTCTATATTCCACATATTTTGCTTGATATCTTTTCCTTTATATAAATACATATTATATTCTTTAGCATCTTCCGTAGAAGTCCAATTAAATACGCTTCCATTCGGATTAAGATTAAAAATCACGGTTTTATCGTTTTCAATAAGAATGAATTTGAATTCAGAATAACTTTCTTTAGCTAATAATTTAATCTGACAATTCGAAATTTGTTCCTTTTGCCAAACCACATCTTTATATGTTCGTGATTCTTTGCTCAAAGGAAAAAACTCAGATTTTATCTGCGCCTTTAGACTAAGTGAGTAAAAAATCAATAGAACTATACAGACTATTTTCATAATAATTATAGAATTAAGCCATTGATCAGAAAATTCTGTCCTCCAATTATTATCAAACGATCCTTCTCTTTAATTACCATTTCTTAGCTTTATATAAACTTTAAATTTTATAAAGGATATGAAATTTTTATTTAAATATAAAGGTATTAAAGAAGCATTTTATAGTATTCAAAAAAAAGGAACAATAAGCACTTACTTTATTTCATTAAATAATGAAGAATTACTTCAATTTTTGCCAACTACTTTTACGATTATTTATAATTCAAAAGAGAAACGTTGCGACTGGAATGCTATTGGTAACTATCTCTACATTGCGCATCAGGTAAATAACGCAATAGCTGAAGAAATCCTCAAAATTGAAGATTATTAAATGAGTGCTATTACTTTTACTCTTGTGTGTTTCACTTCGCCTTTGCTAGTGTTCCCCTGCGCCGTTGTTATTTTTTTTCACCAACAACACCCCAGACAATACAAAGTTACAAAACAGTTAATACCTCATTTCATATCCCCACTCCCAAAAGATAACGGCAACAGTTGCGCAGCACTTTCAATAATGATCACCTTCCCTTCCATACCGGATAAAATAAGCCTAATGGGTTGCTTGGTACGCTCTTCATACTCTGCAAGGCTCTGGCGGCACATACCGCATGGTGAAACAGGCCTGTTGCTCTCTCCCGTCCCGGAAAGATTTTGCCGTTGTTGGTGTTCCCGAGCTCTACCGTTTCGTCCCATGTTGGTGTTCTGCGCCGCCGTTGTCCGGTGTTTTCACCGACAACCTCCAAGGCAATACAAAAGTGTCGTACCACCAAACCTTCCTCACCAACATCATTTCATGTCTCCACTCCCAAAAGATAAAGGCAACAATTGCGCAGCACTTTCTATTATAATAATCTTCCCTTCCATACCTGATAAAATAAGCCTGATGGGCTGCTTTATACGCTCTTCATACTCTGCAAGGCTCTGGCGGCACATACCGCATGGTGAAACAGGCCTGTTGCTCTCTCCCGTCCCGGAAAGATTATTATAACTGATTGCGGTTGTTTTGCGTCCTTCTTCAAAGAGATAGATAATCTTTGTTTTAACAATGTCCATTCTATTATTTTCGGCAATGGAATCGAATTGCAAAGTCAGACAACTATTATTTTTTATAGACCCTGTGCCATATCCTGTTGCAATTGTGTCATGTTGAAAAAAGGTGCTATTGCAATTAAGTTCTAAAATTTGGGTGATCTGAAAAAGAGAGATGTTGCTCAAACATGGCTCCTGAAAAGCCGTTGGTTTTAATATGGGCAAAAAATAATCAATGTTAAGGTCGGCAAAAGAAATACGGATCAACTACGATAATGTTTTAAATACCAGATCTTCTAAAAAGGCCTCGATATCTTTTGGCTTTTTCTTTTTAGCAAAATCACTTAATCGTGGTAAGTGGTGCATGAAAAAGTATTGCAAATGTGATACGTCAATTACTGAACTGGCAAGGGTATTTGGATATTTATAGGAAGGGTTGTATTCAGAAAAAATTCCCGCTATCCTGCCGGATAAATCTTTAAACGGTTTGTAAAGCATTTCTTTATTGTTTTCATCAACATCTTTTGATAAATAGGTTTTATTGCCTTCAGCAACAGTTATAAAATATAATGCCCGGTGGTCAAAAGCTCCAAAATCTATCTCTATATTATCTTCCCACACCAGGATATCAATAACCTTTTTAATTTTATCAGCAGGGTTGGTAATTGTACTCAATTGAAGAATCATCTGGAATTCCAGATAATTCCAGTACCAGTTTACCAGGTATATAAGCAATTTATGTTTGTTTAGAAAATACCGGTAAATAGTTGCTTCAGTAGTTTCAATTTCAATAGCTAGTTTTTTAAAAGTAAATTGTTCGTATCCAATTGATGAAATAAGACTGATCGCTTCCTTAATTATCTTTTTCCCAAGGCTTGTGCTTTGTGGGTTTTTTAAAAAAATTCTTTCATTCAACGTTGGATTAAAATCAATGTTCATTTCCTGTTGTTTTGATAAAAGTAAAAGAAATAAATAAAAGAAATATTTTACTTTGATTTTTAATAGTGTTACTACTATATTTACGTGTAATACTATTATTAACGCATAAATACAGTAAAATGAAAAATTTACTTATCACACTAATGGCCACCTTGCTTACCTGTCTGTCAACAACAGGTATAGCTCAAAGTAAAAAAAAGAATCAAAAAAAGGATATTGCTACTGTTGCAATTGACTCAGCAAAATGGCGTGCAGATCACTACATAGAAAACAGAGACTCTGCTTATGCCGACCCAAGAGTTGGACTTAAAAAACTAATGGGTGGCAACAGGCGCTTTATTGAAGGAAAA
The DNA here is from genome assembly GCF_014377975.1 of Ferruginibacter sp. Lineage (GTDB taxonomy): Bacteria > Bacteroidota > Bacteroidia > Chitinophagales > Chitinophagaceae > Ferruginibacter. The sequence continues at coordinate 3,334 of NZ_JACMOO010000039.1, read as the reverse complement.
AGCATAAGGCCCCGACAAGATAGTCTTGCCCTGCATAGCACAGAAGGCGGACAAAAACCTTACGCAATTATAGTAGGCTGCAGCGATAGCCGTGTACCTAATGAAATTATTTTTGATCAGGGTGTAGGCGATTTATTTATCGTTCGTACAGCAGGGCAGGTAATGGCACAGGCATCTTACGGCAGTATTGAATTTGCAACATTGGTACTGGGTTCAAAATTGATCGTTGTGTTGGGTCATCAAAAATGCGGTGCCGTAGATGCTGCTGTAAAACGGCCCGATAATCCACCGGGGCATATAGTTACACTTATTAATGCCATTAAACCGGCTGCAGAAAAAAGTAAGTACATGGCCGGCGACAGGTTGGATAACGCAATTCGGCAAAACGTAATAGAACAAGTAAATGAACTAAGGGATCTGGAACCGGTATTGGCAAAAAAATATCAAAATGGCGAAACATTGATTGTTGGTGCCGTGTACAACCTGCACTCGGGTAAAGTGGAATTTCTACCGGAAACACTTATGAATTTGCCGGAAAAGAGAAAATAAAATAAACAGATGTTGGTTTGGTTTTGGGTATCTGCACCGGCCTAAATAGATCCGTTTAGGCTGGTTTTTTGTTAACTTAAAATTACTGAGTATGATAAAAAAAATTCTGCCGGCGTTTGTTATTCTTTTAATGTTTAAAAATTTAACAGCTCAAAATACAAGGATTACAGATAAAAACAGCATTGGGTGGTTTAATACTTTCAGCACCATTAAATTTTCAAAAAAATGGAGTGGCCATCTGGAGTACCAATGGCGAAGGGAAAACATTGTAAAAGATTGGCAACAAAGCTTGTTCAGAACAGGAGTTAATTACCAGGTAAATAATAAACTTACGCTGCGTTTAGGCTACGCCCGGATTGAAACCTTCCCTTACGGAGACATTCCATTACAGGCTGCAGGTAAAAGATTTCCGGAACACAGGGCTTTCCAGATGGCTACCGTTACGGATAATATAAACAAGCTGGAAATGAGTCACCGTTTTATGCTTGAACAAAGATGGATTGGTCGCTATTCCAATGCAGCTTTAAGTAAACCTGATGAATTTGTATTTTTAAACAGGCTCAGGTATATGTACCGTATGCAAATGGCAATTGGCAAAAAGAAGATAGAAGATAAAACACCTTATGCAGCCATTTATGATGAAATATTCATTGGCTTTGGAAAAAATGTAAATGAAAATGTATTTGACCAAAACCGGTTAGCCATCCTCTTAGGCTATCGGTTTAATAAAAAATTCAGAGTAGAAGGTGGTTTTTTTCAGCAGATTGTTCAACTGGGAAGAGAAGTAAACACCCGCAATGTTTTTCAGTACAATAACGGAATAATTTTAAACAGCTATTTCAATTTTGATTTAACTAAAAACAGTAAATAATAAATCCGTTAAACAGAAATTAGAAATATGCGATACAAAAAATTGCTTTGTTAGCGGCAATGGCAGACGGCCCCAATAGACAGACAACTTACTAATGACGGAAAGAACTCTGATAAAAAATATTAGTATCATAAACGAGGGGCAAATAATCGTTACCGACCTATTAATACACAATGGACTAATTCAAAAAATTGGACAACTCAACGACGACATCAACGCAAAAATTATTGACGGAACAGGCAAGTATTTATTTCCCGGCATTATTGACGGACAGGTTCATTTTCGTGAACCCGGGCTAACCCACAAAGGCAACCTTTATACAGAAAGTAAAGCAGCCGTTGCAGGTGGCGTGACTTCCTTTATTGATATGCCAAATACATTTCCGAATGTATTGTCCATCGAGATCCTGAATGAAAAATATCGAATCGCTTCAGAACAATCATTAGCCAATTTCGGATTTTTCTTAGGAGTTAACGGCGACAACATTGATGAAGTAATCAAACTCGACACTACTAAACTCTTAGGCGTTTCTGATGACGGACTTTACTTTACAAAAAAGGGAAACCTGCTTGCCGACAATCCTGAAACGATGGAAAAGCTGTTTGCAAACTGCAAATCCATCATTGCTATGCATTCCGAGAAAGAGCAGATAGTTGAAGCGAACGAAAATATATATCGAGAGAAATTTGGTGAAAATGTACCCATTGAATTTCATCCGCTCATAAGAAGCGAAAAGGCTTGCTATGAAGCTACAAAAAGAGCAATTGACCTGGCAAACAAACACAACGCCCGGCTGCATATTCTGCACCTGACTACAGAAGCCGAAACACATTTATTTAGAAACGATATTCCTTTACAGGAGAAAAATATCACCACAGAAGTTTCGGTTCATCATCTATGGTTTTCCGACAAAGACTATAAGCGTTTGGGAACGCTGATCAAATGGAATCCTGCCATAAAAACAGAAGTGGACAAAATCGGGCTTTTCAATGCATTGCTGGATGATAAAATAGATATTATAACAACAGACCATGCGCCACATACTTTTGAAGAAAAACAAAAAACTTATTTTGAATCAATGTCAGGAGGTCCAATGGTGCAACATTCTTTGAATATCATGTTGGAATTTTACAAACAAGGGCTTATTTCGTTAGAGATAATTGCTGAAAAAATGTGCCATAATCCGGCGACACTTTACAGGATTGAAAAAAGAGGTTTCATACGTGAGGGCTACTTTGCAGACCTGGTAATTGTTGACTTAAATACAAGTTGGACAGTTAGCAAAGAAAATATTTTATACAAATGTGGTTGGTCGCCTTTAGAGGGAACAACATTTCAAACTAAAGTAACGCATACAATTGTAAATGGTAATTTGGTGTATGATAATGGGGTATTTAATGAAAAAACAAAAGGTCAGGCCTTCAGTACACGTTAGAATTCCCCTGCGCCGCCGTTGTCCGGTGTTTTTCACCGACAACCGCAATGCAATACAAAGTGCCGCAGCAGCAAACCTTCTTCCACTACCTCATTTCATATCCGTACTCCCATATGATAACGGTAGCAGTTGCGAAGCACTTTCTATGACGATCACCTTCCCTTTTATACCAAAGTATTATTTTACAAAATCTCTGAGTATACCATCAATTGAAAGGTCTTCGTCAATTAAAGGCCAATGTATCCCATAGCCCGAAGGAGAAATCCTATACATTGCTCTCTCTATCTCAGTTGCAGATTTGAGTCTGCCAGATAATTTATCCAATGGAATTGTAAGCTCATTCCCATTAATGTTTAGAATAATAAAATCTTGATTGAAACGAATTGTTTCGATTTTATGTGTAGCTACCATGTTGTCCTTTTAAAAAAGTTATTCCTTTCCGCCCTCGTCGGCGTTCCCGTGCGCCGCCGTTGTCCGGT